>JBDNFT010000825.1:0-1936 GCA_041689695.1 Planctomycetaceae bacterium
AATTCAAAAAGAAACAAACGCCCTGAAAGGGCATCGCACAAATTTGCGTTGCCCTTTCAGGGCAATGTTCGGGTGTGTTCGTGTTACCTGGGGCGGCGTTCATCCGCATTCGCGGATTCACTTGCCCCAGGCTGACATGCTGTGCCCCGGTGGGGCGAAACGCTATGGTCCCGCCTGAGACGACTGACCTACGGGTTTGCGGCATCTCCGAAGACGGCGTTGAGCCGTGAATGCGACAGATCAAGGCGGTACATCATCTGGTTGTAGTTGTATCGCGGCGTGGCAGGTGAGTTCGTGAAGGTGTTGCAGTACGTGCCTTCAAAGTAAATCAAATGCCCGTCCTGCTGATCGAAACACGGGTGATGGCAGGGATTGTAAAAACTCTGCCCCGGATGTGTGGCAATTCTGACGGCATGAACAAATGGACCTTGAGGCGAATCGCTCTCAGAATAAAACACTTCGCCCAGAAACGACGGACTGCTTTTGTCCCACGCTTGCTCATTCGCAATCATGATCCAGCGATTTCGGAAAGCGTTGAAATGAATCGTACCAGCATGAACTTCTACGATGCGTTTCGTTGAATCTGCATCGCGTGGCAGGAATCGAGCTTCCTCAATTTTTATTTGGTCATTCTTCACCCAACGCCGCTCATCCTGTTGCGTCACTGGCGGAGCTTTCGCCCAGCGCCAAACCAATTCACCAGAAGCGTCTCGCAGCGGTTTGGCATTGTGAAGTTGCTCCTGAGTTGGATTCGCGTCCGGCAACTCTTCACGGCAGGTGAATGATTCATACGCCGATCGATCACGGACGGCGTCGAGCGTCGCAGGCACGCGGGAAATCGGAAATGGATTGCCAAAGCAAAGATAGTCCATTCCATCGATCGTCTGATGGATCGGATGATCACGCACAATACGCCACGATTCTTTCAAATCAATGACATCAAGAACTTCAAATATCTTGCGTTCGTTGTTCCACAGAGCAATGCCTTGCTCCAGTGGTTCCTCCAGCCCCTTTCGTCGTGAATACTGTGTAACAACCTGTGTTTGGCTCTTCGCATCCGTAACTGCACAAACACCATGAATCCAGACGACACCTTCTTTGTCAGGCACTTCGATCATGGCTCGTGCGAAACCGTCGGGATTGGTGAAGTATTCGAAATCGATCCCCAACGAAGGATCAAGACCACCTTCAGAGGGCAGCTTTGAGACTGCTCCAGCCGTTCGAAACAATCCCAGCGGATACGACAGTCGATTCGTGTCACCCCAGAACCAGTACATTTCGTCGCTGATTTGTACGGGTTGAATCGAATCCTGTCCGACCACCATGCCGCGACCCAGTGGATTCTGCAACGGAGAGGGCTGTTTCAGACGAACGCTGTCGAGATATAAGTCACGGCCGGTAATGCGATAAAGTCTTTCGGCGATATTCGTTCGCCTGATTGTTACTTCAGACGTTTTGCCCTGTTCAAACTGCATCCGCACGCCGGCGATTCCAAATCCATCTTTTGCCACCTCATAGCCAGGCGAGTACACTTTGAAGAACACTGTTTTGCCAGCCAGTTCCGGCTCATGTAATGCAACCCAGCCGGCGTTGTCTGTAATGTAGGTGACGTCATCAACTGTCGTGAGCGACACCATCGGAACGCCGCGTTGCGTTTCGCTATCGACAACCTGAATTCCAAAGTAGCGATGGTTATCGGTCTCGTCGCTGGCAGCGGCACTTGAACTCACCGCAGAAAGATTGATCAACAGAATCGCGAGAACGATTAACGCGCGCATGTGAAACACCTTGAAAGGTACTGTCAGAGCAATCGTGCTGGGAGGGCTGACGCCCAATGGTACTCGATATGCCAAAGTAGACCTCACTCTCCGAGTGAGGCAGGCCACAAATCGCGGGCATTGGCATTCATCACTCGGAGAGTGATGGCTACTATAAT
>JBDNFT010000826.1:0-4256 GCA_041689695.1 Planctomycetaceae bacterium
TGCATCCATTCCTGCTGCGAGTTCCGGTCATCGGCAAGTGTATGCAATCATTTGCGATCTCACGCTTTTCATGGTGCTTCGCATTGACGCAACAAGCAGGAATGAGCATTCGTCCGTCCCTGGAATGCAGTCTGAAGGCAACGGCCAACGGAGCATTTATTGCTGCGGAGCCTCTGATTTGGGAGAAACTCAAAGAGGGCGAAACACTGACCGAAGCGCTCACGTTGTCTCAACTTTTCCCACTGGACTATTTACAGGTCGTTGCCACCGCAGAAGAAACGGGAACCGTCCCTGAACAGCTCGATCGACTCAGCCATTTATTCGACGACGAAGCCCGCCGTGCCATGACTCGGCTGACCGTATTTTTTAGCGGCGCGATCTGGTTGTCGGTCGTGGGATTGATCATCTTTTTCATCTTCCGGATTGCGATGATGTATGTCGGCACTATCAATGACGCCGTGAAAATGGTGAACTGAAGCCTGCTGCTGACATGAGACGGCTCACCTGATACGCTATTGTCCGCGCTTTCAGAATTGTCGACACGAAGGAATATTGGCAGGAAATCGATGGCTCTCGAACCGGACGAACGGCAGTTTTCGGCGGCAATGCCGGAACAAGCGGATTTAAATGATCCCGATGGACCCTTGGATATTCATCGCAAGGACGTCCGCACCGGTGAAGTTGGCCAGACTTTTGATGGCGGTGAAGGCCGTATCTTTCCCTGCGAATCGTGTGGTTCTGATCTGGAATTCAACATCGGCCAGCAGGCTCTGAAATGTCCTCATTGCGGCCACGTCAAGACAATTGCACGACGGCTGAAAGTTGAATTGTATGAGCAGGACTTTCACGCGATGTTGGAACGCATCCGGCAATGGCGTGAGGAAGCTCAGTCAAAGAAAGTCAGCGCTGATCCGGACGCAGCCGAAGCAGAATCGACTCATCGCGAACTGCGTTGTGAGTCATGCGGCGGGAACGTTGAATTCTATGGTACGTTGACAAGTACTTTTTGTCCGTATTGTGGTTCACCAGTGCAGCTTGAGAAAGCACATAAATCAGAAGAAGATCGGATACCTGTTGACGGTGTACTCCCGTTTCAGATTGATCACGCACATGCTAAAGAAAATTTGAACCACTGGATCAGTTCTCGTTGGTTCGCGCCGAATAGTTTTCGTGCGAACGGCGCGGGCGGAAAATTTAACGGTGTTTATCTGTCGTATTTCACGTTCGATTCGATGACGCTGACGGCGTACTCGGGACAACGCGGCGAATACTATTATGTGACCGTTGGTAACGAGAAAAATCGCCGCACAGAACGTCGAACGCGGTGGTATCCGGCCAGTGGAAATTTTCAGCGCTTTTTCGATGACGTACTGGTGCTGGCCAATACAGGTCTGCGGCGCGATTTCATGCTGGAACTGGAACCATGGCCGCTGTTAAAAGTGGTGCCGTTTGATCAGCAGATGCTGGCCGGACTGATGGCTCGCACTTACGACATTGAGCTGGACGAGTGCTTCACGGATGGGAAGTCTCGCATCGACGCCTCAATTCAGGCGGAAGTTCGCCAGCGAATTGGCGGCGATACGCAAGTGGTGAATTCAGTCAACAGCCGCTTCGACGCAATTACCTACAAGCACTTGCTGCTTCCCGTCTGGTTGCTGGCCTACAAGTTCAACAACAAAACGTATCAGGTTTTTATTAACGCCGCGACTGGAGAAGTTCAGGGCGAGCGTCCCTACAGTGTCTGGAAAATTCTGCTCACGATTCTGCTTGCGATTGCCGTGACAGGTGGAATCTATGCGGCTACGCAGAACAACCAGCAATCCAATTCGCAGCAGTTCCCATCGCCGGATGACAGGCCGGTGATCATTCCTGACGATGCGTTGCCGGCAGAATTGCCGGAGTAAGGTCAACCCTTCCTTGTTCCATCGTGCCAAACTGTCCGTTCCGGTTGGACAAGCCAACCAGAGTGGCCCTGGGTTCGCTTGTCTGCGAACTGTTCTCAAGCACTGTCAGCCTGGAAAGGCTGACGTACTTGAGTTCGAAGTTCGCTCCACTCGCGCCGTTTACGCGAATCACTTCGCCTTTCGAAACGAGTGGCCGGTCTTTAATCCCGCCACAAACAGCACAAGCGCGACGGCTCCCAGAAAAAACACTGTGTCGCCTGGCACGCGCATCCAGCGCAAAGTCTGCATGAGTTCGGTCTGCATGAATTCACTGCTGCGAGCGTACCAATAGCTGTGCTGTACCGACGCATTCGTCTGCAAAAGCCCCACCGGCAACAGGCTCAGGAGACACATCGCCATCAGGCCGCCGTTCAATGACCAGAAGGAGAACTTCAGCAGTCCGTCTTTCCATTCACGCCCCGGAATCAGAACACGCAGGCAAAGCAGCATCAGTCCGATGCCCAGCATTCCGTACACACCAAACAGGGCCGCATGTCCGTGCAGCGGTGTCGTGTTCAGCCCCTGCATATAGTACAGAGCAATCGGTGGGTTGATCATGAAACCGAACAGACCAGCACCCACCATATTCCAAAACGCAACGGCGATAAAGAAGTAGATCGGCCACTTGTACCGTTGCACCCACGGCGACTTTCGTGATCGTCGCAAGTCTTCGGTCGCATCGAAGCCGACCAGCACCAGCGGCACGACTTCCAAAGCGCTGAAGACTGATCCCCAGACCAATGCAACCGTCGGCGTTCCCGAAAAGTACAGGTGATGACAAGTGCCAATGATTCCCCCGGACAGAAAAATCGTGGCTGACAACAATGCGGCAGAGGCAGCGACTCCTGGTCGAATCAGATTCAGGCGCATAAAGGTAAAGGCGATGACCGTTGTGGCAAAGACTTCGAAGAAACCTTCAACCCACAAATGGACGACCCACCACCGCCAGTATTCCACCATCGACAAGTGCGAGTGATGTCCCCACGTCAGTCCTGCTCCGTAGAACAAAGCAATGGCCCCCGATGCAACGGCCAGCAGCGCCACCAGTTGCTTTGTCTCGCCCGTTTTCTGCAACGCAGGTCGCAGGACTCGGAGCATCAAAAATAGCCACAACAGAAGCCCGGCCATCAGGGCAATCTGCCAGACTCGCCCCAGATCAACGTATTCGTAACCCTGATGTCCCAGGTAAAACGAAACAGTGTCGGACATCTTGTTGTGAATACTCAACAATTCGCCGGTGAGTGAACCCACCACGACCAGCAACAAAGCACCAAACAACACGTTGACGCCCAGGCGTTGTCCTTTCGGCTCTACGCCACTCACGAGCGGGCCAATGAACAGTCCGGCGGCCAGCCACGCGGTCGCAATCCAGAACAGGCCCATCTGAACGTGCCATGTTCGCGTCACGCTATATGGCAGCCATTCGGAAAGTGGAAAGCCGTAAAAGCCATCGCCCTCAACGCCGTAATGCGCTGTGACAACTCCGAGCAACATTTGCACAAGAATCAAAGCGGAGACAACCCAGAAATATTTGATGGTGGCCTTTTGGGATGGCGTCGCCTCCCAGAGCGCCAACGGATCGGTCTCTGGTGGAATCGGTTCTTCTTCGTCACTTCTCTTCGACGCATACCACCAGGCCATTGCTGAAATGCCAGCCAGCAGCATGATGATGCTGACGCCGGTCCAGACAATCGTATCGCCGGTCGGCCGATTGCCAATCAACGGTTCATGCGGCCAGTTATTGGTGTAAGTGCTGATATCATTGGGACGATCCGTCGAAGCTGCCCATGCCGTCCAGAAAAAGAACGCTGACAATTTGCGAAGTCGTTCCGGATCAGATACCGCACCCGCATGAATTGCGTAGTCGGCGTTGCCTTTCGAAAAGACTTCCGTGTAGTGAGCCAGGTTGGATTCAAACCCCGCGACTCGAATCGGATCGACGGTAACCGTGCCGGTCGATAAATCATAAGTATTCGTGTGCAACAGTTTGGTCAGGCGAGCAATAAGTTGAGCCTGCTGTTCGTTGTCAAGCTTGTCGAACTGCGTGCTGTGGTCAGACTCGGCCCACTCGTCCAGAATGAAGATCGCTTCGCGATGCAGCCAATCGGCGGTCCAGTCGGGAGCCACGTAGCTGCCGTGTCCCCAGATAGATCCGACCTCCATGCCTCCCATGGATTGCCACACATTCTGACCAGCAGTGATCTCTCCACTGTCGATGAGCGTCTGGCCATCGGTCGTGACGACCTTGTCCGGAATCGGTGGCATCTCTTGATAAATCCGAGTGCCAATCCACCCGAGAACCAGAAACGAAAA
>JBDNFT010000827.1:0-2889 GCA_041689695.1 Planctomycetaceae bacterium
CGCTGGTGGCCTTGGCATGATCATGCGTCGTGATGCCGAAGCGTCGAAGACTGGCGAAAATAGCGTCTTTGAAAAAGGCGCAAATTCAGGCAAAGACGAAACGACGAAGGACGGTAGCGAAATGACATCGGGCGACACCGATGACAGCACCGCAACTGAACCTGCCAAAGGTGATGTGGCTGAACCAAGCGGCGAAAAGAAGCCGGATGCCGCTAAAGGAACTACACCTGAAGCACCGAAGGCTGAAGCAGAAAAAGTTGAGGCTCCAAAGGGTGACGCTGAGAAAGCTAATGAAAAAGCATCATCGGACGAAAACCCGGCCACTCCGGCTGAGCCTTCTTCAGACCCACCCGCAGCCAACTCAGATGCCAAGGCTTCTGAAATCGAATCGGCAAAAGAAGCTCCGGCGGCGGACGCAAAACCTTAGCCTAACTGTTTTTGTTGAGGTGCAGACATCAGGTTGCCGTCTGGCAAGTGAACACTGAAGCTTCTGAAAAATGCCCGGAACGCTCTTTTGTAAGGTAATTCTAGCGTGATGCTTAGCATGACGGGATTTGGCAATGCTTCGTTCGATTCGGACAAAGTTCATGTCAGTTCCGAAATTAAATCCGTCAATAATCGCTACTTGAAGTTATCCGTACGGATGCCGGATTCTGTAGCCCGCTTTGAAGCGGAAATTGAAAAACTTATTCGTTCACGCGTGGCACGTGGTACGATTCAGGTTTCAATTCGCGTGCGTTTTCATGGTGGTCAAAGCGAATTCAAAATTGATCAAGATCTGTTGAAGTCATATCAACAGCAGTTGTCTGAAATCGCAGCAGTGGACGAAAACCGGCCGAATCTCGGTCATTTGCTCCAACTGCCGGGCGTGGTCACACAGACCGAGCTGCCAGACGAACTTGTAAACTCTCTTTGGCCCGCCGTCGAAAAATGTCTTTCAGAGGCGCTGGATCATTTCGATGATTTCCGCCAACGTGAAGGCGAATCCATGCGGCAGGACATGGAGCGTCAGTGCGAGGTGATTGAAACAGAAATGAAGAAGGTGGCCGAACTTGCTTCACAGGTGGTGACGGAGTATCGCGACAAAATTTTGGAACGCGTCCGACGCATGATCGGCGATTCTTCGATCTCCGTCAGTGAAAATGATGTGATTCGTGAAGTTGCATTGTTCTCAGATCGATGCGACATCAACGAAGAGATCACACGTCTTCGTAGCCATACAGAACAATTTCTCAGACTGCTCAACGGCAACACATCGCAGGGACGTAAACTTGAATTCATCGGGCAGGAGATGTTCCGTGAAATCAACACGACAGGCTCCAAGGCGAACAATGTGACGATCGCCTTAAGCGTCGTCGAAATGAAAGCTGCCATCGAACGCATGCGCGAAGTGCTGCAAAACGTTGAATAACATGCAAAGCGAATAGAACAAGTAGACTGGTGTCAATGGTTCAGAATGGACCCCAACGCATTGTGGTACTGTCGGGCCCCAGCGGAAGTGGAAAAACAACACTCGTGCGGGAACTGGTGGCACGCGCTGAAGTGAAGCTGGTAAAATCGGTCTCAGCGACAACTCGTCCGCCGCGGCCTGCAGAAATTTATGGCGATGATTATTGGTTTCTGACAGACGCGGACTTTCGCGAAAAGCTGAAAAACAGTGAGTTTCTGGAGTATGCCGAGGTTTTTTGTTCGGGCTTTCTTTACGGAACTCTAAAATCAGAACTGGATCGAGCTTGGGAACAAAATGGCTGGGCATTCCTGGAAATCGACGTCCAGGGAGCCCTGAAGGTTTTGCAGCAGTACCCAAATGCTGTTACGATTTTCCTGCAGACGCCGTCCCCGGCAGAGTTTGAACGTCGATTGAGAGCTCGGGGAACGGAATCTGAAGAATTGATACAACGTCGTCTGGCGACCGCAGAGCGTGAACTGCAGTTGGCCGACAGATACAAATATGTGGTTGTAAACGATCTGCTGGAAACCGCAGTCAGCGAGATCTGTGCGATACTGAAGGCGGAGGAGATGGCTCAAGATGCTTGATGAATTTCGTGAAGACGCAATTGCCCGTAAAGTTGGCGGACGATTCAAACTAACAGCCATGATTCAAAAGCGCATGGTCGCTCTGAATCGTGGCGCGCGACCGCTTGTGGATCTCAACACAAAAGATCTGATGCAGATCGTTGTTGCGGAGATCATGGGTGACAAGATTTATCTTGATGACTCCGGCAACGTGAAAGCAGCCCAGGATCAGTCTCCTCTCGTCGATAAGCTCGACCGACTGCTGGCTGACGACGGCGGCCCGGGAATTGACGACCTGTAAGTGTTGATTGCGAAGACATCGATCATGTCCGGTTCCCTTGCCAACCGTGAAATTCTGCTGGGCGTCTCCGGGGGAGTTGCAGCTTACAAAGCCGCAGACCTCTGCAGTCGCCTTGTGCAATTGGGGGCAACAGTGTCCGTGATCATGACCGAATCGGCTCATCAGTTTATCGGAGCGACAACATTCGAAGCACTGACCGGGCGACCTGTGCATCGTCATGCGTTTTTATCTCAAGAACATTTCCAGGGCGAACACATTGGGCTGGCTCGGCGAGCCCAACTGGTGGTCATCGCACCGGCAACAGCACAGACGATTGCCAGACTCGCGCACGGCATGGCCGATGATCTGCTCAGCACCACGATGCTGGTTTCAACTGCCCCGGCTATCATCGCGCCGGCCATGAACTGCGACATGTGGGCAAAGCCAGCCGTGCAACGCAATGTCGCACAGTTGAAAGAAGATGGTTACCACATCGTCGGTCCGGAGGAAGGCTGGCTGAGTTGCGGTCAGGTTGGGTCAGGCCGCATGGCCGATCCCGGACGAATTCTGCTGGAAATGCAAGCCGTGCTGGC
>JBDNFT010000828.1:0-2058 GCA_041689695.1 Planctomycetaceae bacterium
CACCCCGACATACGGCAACACGCTGATGGGCCTGGCTTGCGGAAAACCATTTGATCCGGCTGACAACTACAAGATCACCTACTACGCGCCTCAGCCACGCGCCGTGATTGAGGTTGTTGATTTTGCCGACCATACAAAACTTGTTGACTATGGTGCGACGGGTCGAGTCAAACTGTACACGTTGACGAAGGAACTATTCGTCCCAGGCTTCCTGGAACGCGACGAAGGCGAACGCGAACGCCCATGTTCGAAGTATCCATGGGATGGAGTCAGCAGCGTCAGGCCGTATCATATCTTTGCAAAGACGACGACCGTTGGGGTCTATTAACTCGGCTCTTGTTCCGAGGCTCCAGCCTCGGAACACACTGCTCTGGAGGCTCCTGCCTCGCGTGATTCTCGCTTGAGGCAGAAGCTTCACCTTTTTACTCTTAATCTTAATCTTAATCTTAATCTTAATCTTAATCTTAATCTTAATCTTAATCCTGATCGACTGGCGGGTTATGATTATGATTATGATCGTGAATGGCAAATCCAAGGAGCCTCCTGCGGATTGCGTTCCAGGGATGCAGACCCGGAACAAGAATGGATGGCTTGCCGTTTTGCTCACTCGCAAACATCAGGGACAACTTGCCGCAATCGGTCCACAACGACTGCAAACGAATCGGCTGGATCGCACTCAATTGAGATTTGAGTCTGCGTCACGGGGTGAATGAATTCGATTCGCACCGCTGCCAGCATCAGCCGAGTCACTCCAGCGTATTGCTGAAATTGTCGATTGAGTTTCGTGTCGCCGTGATCGGCATCGCCAATGATGGGGTGAGAAATTCCGGCCAGGTGTCGTCGAATCTGGTGATATCTTCCCGTCTTCGGATGCGCCTCGATAAGAGCGCAACGTGTGCTGGCGTGCTGGCTGGAAGCAAACGGAACTTCAAAGCGTTCCAGTGTGCGATACGCGGTCTCGGCTTCCTGAGGATTTGTGTCCGGCTTGCCTCGGCCTTTTGATGAAACCAGCGGACGATTCAGCATGCCTGAGTCGTCCGAGTGGCCTCTCACCAATGCCAGATAGGTCTTTTGAATCTGTCGTTCGGCGAACATTTTCCCAAAGAGAGCCGCCGCTTCAGAGGTTTTCGCAAGCATCAAGACACCGGAAGTCGGGCGGTCCAGGCGATGCACTGGGTAGACGAAGCTTCCCAGTTGGTCTCTTACATTCTGCAAAACAAATTCTGTGGCAGAGCGGTCCGCTTCGCTGCGATGAACAAACATGCCTGACGGTTTGGCGACGGCAACCAGATGCTCGTCTTCAAACAGAATCGGGACTGCTGATTGTATCTCATTCTGATTGGCTTCGTTCATTGGCTTCATGTCAGACTTCAAGCGTTAGATGGTGGTTTGTCACACCCTGAATAGTAGTTTGTAGAGGTCGATTCCGGATTGGGAAATGCACTCTGCATTTTGCTCGATCCTGGACGTCGGAGTTTTCGTCTCTACAATAAGGCGTTATTAAAATTCGCCGAGTTTCTCTCCTCTGCCTTGTCGCTGATTGATCCCGCCATGCTTGAAATTCCTGTTATCCGTTGGGGTAAGCCTTACGAGTCGCTCGAAAAGGCTGATGTTGTTCACTTCGAAACCGGCGAGGTCATGGCCAAAATGCATCAGGCCAATGCCGGGCTGGTGCAGATGGATTCGCGGAAGGCGAATAAAGCTCGCGAGATTCTCAAACAGTTTTCCTGCGCTGATCTGATTAAGAAATGCGAGCAGGCCGCGGATTATTATCTGACCGCCAATCTGCCGATGGGAACGGGTACGCAGACTCCGGAGGAATTTTGTTCCATTCAGTCCGCTACAACCGGGCTGCCACTCAACATGTGCCGCGCGAACATGTCTAAGAATGCGTTTGTGCTGCAGCACATGGGCGATATGCTCGACGCGCTCACGCGAGGCTTGCCGCTGGATATTTTGTCTCGCGGTTATGGTATGGAATCGCGAAACGTCATGGTCAGCTTCCAGGCGACGACATCGACGCTGGGACTTGTGCTGCCTTCAAATTCACCCGGCGTG
>JBDNFT010000829.1:0-2978 GCA_041689695.1 Planctomycetaceae bacterium
CCAATCGCTCTTCAGCGGGCAATGATTCAATTTGTAGTTTCAAGTCCATAACAAGCTCTGAATTCGGAACACAATCTGCTGGATCAAATCCCAGCGACACTACTGACGCAACTCCACGTTGACAGCGCTTTCGCAGCTTCCCGAATGCTCGTTCTGCTGCTCGTCCAACTGCCTGACGCAAATAATCTTCAGGGCCTTGTGAGTCCGGTTGATCCACTGCGTCCGCGTTCTGCGTTTGCTTCAAATCGATCCATGTATCCTGACACAGATCTTCCGGATCATGCAGAACCGAAAGGTGTCTATTTCTTTGCTAGTGATATTGAACCAGACTCCGCATCCGGGAGTCCTCGGACTTCTGAGACATGCATCGGCTCCAAAATTGATATGGGAGCCAAGCTTCACCCCGTTGAAAAATCCTTGCGAAAGCCTGCTGAACTCTTCAGCAGGCGAGTCGCACGTGGCAGGTTTCTTCAGGGCTCACTCTCGGCCCCGAAAAAGAACTTTCTTCAGGTGACTGCATCTCAACAGTCACAGTCGAAGGTCCTCTCGGGGCAATGCTGTATCTCAGTCGCTGCAGGACATGCGCCTCAGCGTCTGAATCCATGATTCGCAGAACGGTCGCCGGCTGTTTGCGAGGCGGTCCGCGTGGAAGGACAACATGCTTAAGTTGCCTTGGGATGTTCTCAGATGTCAAAAGCTCCGGGACACCGTCGAGCTGAACGATATCGGTCGAAACGAAATCGGTCGAAACGAAATCGGTCGAAACGACAGCGGCGTCGGAGTGTTGTCGGTGGCCTTCGCGAAGCTGCTTGACTCGGTTTGGAGTCATGTTCGGCAGGTTCTGCGTCGAATGCGACGGCGTAATCTCCGGCGTCAATCGAGGAACTGCGATCGGAAGAGTTTCATCTGCGAGGAACGCCAATGTGGACTGCGATGCAGTGTCCGCAACAATTGAGGAGTCAAATGGTGAATTGAAGAAATCAATGCTGGCATAGAATTCTTCGATGTTGCTCAGCACACCTCGCCAATTGCGTTCTGTGATTTTGTGCGGTATGTCGTTATTTGCAGAATCCGTTTCCGGATTCGCGGAGCGGGATTTCGCAGCGTGTAATTCTGCAGACAATCGTACTTCGGTTGCGGCAGTTTCCTTCATCAATCGGGCGACGAAGTCTCGTACAGGTCTCGACGGTGATCTCGATTGATTGATCCTATGCAGTTCATTATTTGTTGAGACTTCACTCGACGCAGCATTCTGCCAGACAACAGATTTTGAATTTGCTTCGACCGTCTCTTGCTTCAATATTTGCGGGGCAATTGTTGTTGGTGCGGAGATTGAATTCTGCTGAGTAGCTATCAGCTTCGGCAGAGATGCTGATTCATTCTCCGACTTGTTTGAACCAATAGGCGATGAGTTTGACAGCGAACTGTCAAGAATCGAATCACTGCTCTGAAAAACGGAATCAATCAGAGATGTGTCATTGTCGTGGGCAACCGATTGACCGAGATTGGAGGTCGTTAGAAGACTTGATTCGCCGACAGATGACTTATTCCCTGCCGATGGTGTGTTGCTGATGACAAGGCTTGATGAACCGAGATCATTGATTCCGGGATATCTGAAAGCGACCTGGCCGTTGCCATTCGTTTGAAGGCCATTCGTTTGAAGGTCGTCCCTTGAGAAATCAAACCCGAATTCATCTTGAATGTTGCTGTAATTCGCTGGGGCGCCCGACGAATCTGAATCCGAAACATCCGTTTCACCATTCGGTTTTTGTTGTTCGGAATCGGTAGTATTCTTCGAGGGCTGGAGACTGACATCTGAGCCCGCCGCATCAGTGAGTTCTTCTGCGACACTCACGGCAGGGACGTTCAACAAGGACGCGGGGTTTGCGACGCTCAGAACCTGTCGAATTTCCAGCATTTCTATCTGGCGACACGCAGCAGTTCCCATCTTGCGCGAATTGGAACGTCTGGCGAGCAATGCCCTGAGCGCAAGTGCGAAAGCACTCGGCACAGCGCAGCAGCTCCGAATTCGTTCCAGCCTCTGACGTATCTGATCCCAATTCACTCGCCAGCCCCCTGCGAACAGTGTCGCAGATCCGCCTCTACCTGCCCAACTTGGTCGGGAATGTTTGTGGAACCAAGTTTACTGGTTGAAGGGTTTCTAAATCTAATGGGGACTTTCACCTCGTATTCCTTTAGCACGATTCTGGAAAATTCCAACTTTCGCAAAAGTTGTTCAGATTGGATAGTAATACGTACGCCCGATGCAAGGATGTTTGCGTAGGCGTGTTGGTTTGGTGCGAATGGCGTGCGTCGCAATGTTGCAAGTCAAGGATTCCACACCGGGCCAGAAAGTCGCTGGAGCACATCGCGCTTGCACAGAAACCGATCTTGCGGGGATCTGGGAATCTCGGAAAGATGCGTAGAAATAGGCTCTGACGCGAGGGAATGGGTCCGTTAGCAGCGTCGGAATATTGAAGTCTTACAGCCAATTGGAGAGGCAGAGTCATGACTACGAAGAGTTGCAGTAAGACGGCCAAAGGCATCAGGGTTGGCGTAATACTGACGGCGATGATCGCCGTTTTTGACGCACCACAAATTGCGTGGGCAGACGAAACGAACGTGATTGACGCGGCAAATGGTATTTCGATTCTTGACGCGGTGGATCCAGAACGGGCAACTCGGATTGATTATGCGTTAAAGATCGAAGGCACTCTTAATACGCCGTCCACGACAGGGACGTCCGACTGGAGTCTGAAGAGTTCAGGAAATTTCGTCTTTGATCAGCGGCGGTTTGCTTCCGACGAAGCTGGGCCATTCGGGATACGAGCTATTCGACGGTTTGCCACTGCGAAGACTGATTCCGTCGTTGGCAAGGATCACAAGACGGCGATCGTATTGCCAAACCAGGCGGCGATGATTCAGATTTACGGTACCGGCAATCAATTGCTTCAGCTAAGTCCCGACGTGCGGCTAAG
>JBDNFT010000830.1:0-5016 GCA_041689695.1 Planctomycetaceae bacterium
ATCCCTCACTGACGTTTCGGGTTGCGAAAACAGACGAAATCGACAGCCTGCCGGGACCGCACGAACCGCATTGAACGTTCTTTTTTCTGTCGATGAGGCCAAATTGTGAGCACACAGGATTCCAGACCTTCCAGTCTGATGCTCGAAGAATGCTACGCCGCCGCAGACGACAGATTTCTGGACGAATGGGTCCGATTCAGCAATCCTGAGTTTCTGGCCCGCTTTATAGAGCGTTGGATGGCTGATTCGCAGCCCTGGGCAAGGCAGCAATTAATCCGATATCTGCAACGAGATCTGAATTTTCCCGGTCACGAAGTTGTCGTCAAGCGGATGTACAAACATTTTCAGACTACTGGTGATCATGAGTTCCTGTCGCATTTCATGGTGGCGTTTGACAGATTCGTGCGTCGCGGCCGGATCGATAGTTCGTGGCGGAATCGAGAAACTCGGGAACTCATCCGTGAAGAGAAACTATTCGCAAAATCAAATAAGACCATTCAAAACGAAACCGGGCGAACTGCGGAATGGGGCACCGGAAAATATAAACGCACCGTCGCGCTCCCCGATCGACTCAATAAGCCCGACAATCGATTGTTCAGCCAGCGCACTCGCTATCATCTGCGTCGTAAGGTCTGGCGTCACTTTCGCTGGCTGAGTTACCGCGATGCAAACGCATTTCTGTCTGCGATGACGACAGCGATTGTTCAATACCGAGACGATGATTTCGCGGCAGGCGAAAACATCATCGACAATTGGTCGCTGATGCACGTGTGCTACTTTCACAGTGACATGCTGAAATTTGGCGCAGCGCATACAAATCTGCGTTCTGGAACTTCACTGGCAGATCTTTCCGCCGCTCCTTATCAGCCTGAACTTTGGCAGCGACCGGATTCCGCGCAGCACCTGTTGCGGATCGTGACAACTGCCAACAGCGCACTGGCGCGAGTCTGGGCGATCGAACTCCTGCAACGCGATCATTGTGACGCTACGCTGCGAATCGAGATGCATTCGCTGCTGCGATTGTTGGCTCATGCCGATTCGCGAGTTCAGCAATTCGCGTCGGACGTCTTTGAACAGCATCAGGGACTCGCGAATTTGCCAGTCACAACATGGCTGGAGTTACTTAGTCAATGCGATCATGCTCTGTTGCCAATCCTCTGTGCGGGAATGAAGAAACATGTTTCTGCGGCAAGACTCGACACGCCGCAATTGATTCAACTGACGTCGGCTCGACCGGTTCCAGTGGCTGAATTTGGTTTCGAATTTTTGACGGCTCGGCATGGCGAACGGCCACTGAATAACGAAGAGTTGACGTCTTTAAGCCGCTTACGCTGCGAAGCCATGGCGGGCGAAATCACAACATGGGCACTGTCGATTTTTAATAGTGAACGTTACCAGACAAACGATGTCGTCGAGTTCTTTGATGCTCTGTCCGAATCCATGCGTGCTGGGTCGATGACATGGCTGGAGCTGCCGGGTTCGCGCGGCTACAACGATGTGGCCCTTTGGGCACGCCTCGTCGAAACACCATTCGACGACGTGCGTCTGCGAGTCGTCGAATGTCTGCACCGCCGCACAAAACTTCCCGGTGCGGAAACTGATGCGCTGGCTCCCATCTGGTGCGCTGTCATGCTTGGCGTCCATCGCGGAGGCCGTACGAAACTGAAAGCCATTTCGCAGATGCAGGCAGCGATCCTCCAACAGCCAGCTCGCTCCACAGAACTCTTGCCCGTCCTTGCCGTGGCCATTCGCTCGCTGCGACTTCCAGAACGCCGCAGCGCATTGGCCGCCGTGGCTTCGATTGCCCAGGAAAATTCACAGTTTCAGGTGGAATTGCAACGTCTCGTACCTGAGCTGCAGTGGATTGATGTGCCGTCATGACACAACCACACGACACTCGGCCTCAACCGGCGGAGATGTCTTCCGGACGACATGAATCAAAGAATCTCGGCATTCTTGCCGTGCAACTGATCATCATGCGAATCGGCTGGATCTTCAAAACAGAGAGCGTGATCATTCCGCATGTGCTCGATGTCATCTCCGGCAACGCCGCCTGGGCTCGCGGGTTTCTGCCCGTGCTGAATCGTCTGGGACAAAGTCTGCCGCCGCTGCTGGCCGCCGATTTCATTCGAGACATTCGGCTGAAGAAACGAGCGTTGATTTTTACGACGCTCGGCATGGCGTTGCCGTTTCTGACTTTGTCCACAGTGTGGTGGTGGCTGGACGATCGTCAGCAGCCATGGCTGGTCATCGTTTTTCTGGTGCTGTATTTGTTGTTCTTTTCGGCAACGGGCCTGAATCAGCTTGTCGATGGCACACTACAGGGAAAACTCATTCGCGCGAATCGTCGCGGAAGGCTGTTGGGAATTGCCGGCGTCATCGGATCTGCGGGTGCTGTGTGCGCCGCTCTGTTTCTGCTGCGGCCGTGGATTCAACTGCCAAATCACGACGGCTTCGTTTACATCTTTCTGTTCAACGGTTCGGCCTATTTCATCGCGGGCTTGATGGCGAATCTGTGTGATGAACAGCCCGATGAACCACCGATCAATACGCCAGCACGGCCACCGTGGTGGACTCCATTCGTTCGGGCGTGGCAAACCTTTCGAGATGATCATCGTTTTCGCCGTGCGGCGGGTATGGCAACGATGTTTATGTCTGGCCTGTTGCTGTTTCCCCATTATCAGTCCATGGCGCGGGAGATGCTTGGTACCTCAGATATCGATATCATCTGGTGGGTTATTGCTCAAAACATCAGCGTCGGAATTTTGAGTCCAGTCTTCGGAATGATTGCCGATCGCCACGGCAATCGCATCGCTCTTCGCATCGCCGCTTTTCTTGCTGCCCTCACTCCGTTAATCGCAGTTTTACTGGCGTCGCCTTGGTTTCCTTTCGGTCGTCAGTTGTTCTGGGTGACGTATGTGTTTCTTGGAATCACACCGGTTACGATGAAGACGATTTCCAACTATACACTTGAACTGGTTCCCCGAGACAAACATCCGCAGTATCTAAGCACGATGACGATCTGCTACACAGTCCCGTTCCTGCTTTCGCCGCTGCTGGGAATTATCATTGATCACATTCCATGGCAGATCCCGTTTCTTATCATCAGCGGCACCATCGCTTGCGGCGGATTGCTGACGTTCAGGATGGCTGAGCCCAGGCATGATCAATAGACAAGTTGCAAGATCCTGTTGCGGCAAAAAGAACCTGCAAAGAAACTCACAGCGGGCAGGCTGTAGATTTAATGTAGACTCGAATAGCGCAACTTCAAAACTGACACATCGGGTTACGATTAAAATCGACGGCCTGCGGGCCGTGAGCATCATCATTCATTCACCGAACGGGAATCTGAAACGACTCCAGCAAGCCCGATTCGTGCAGTAAGAGAAACTCATTCGGTGCATTTCCGGACATCAGGCTGATGACCTCATCTGAAGTGCTTTCACGATTCAGCTCGGCAACCAATTCCGCGCGACCGGCGTTGAGGCGGTAGCATTCAATTCTGCGGTTTGACGCACAGGCGGCAACAACCAGTCCGTTGCCGGTCGAAATCAATCGCGGCGATGTCATATCCTGCGCAAATGCGCAGGTGTCGCCCGAGAGCGGCCAGACAGCCTGTGCTCCGTTTTGAAATGAAAACGCCAGACGTGGAGTTGTGTTTGCAGGTGAGGCGACCATTGACTGAGGCATCTCAGGGAATTCGACGATGCGGAGCGGCTGAGTTGTTAGTTGTCCGCCGTTGCTGACAAACTCAAGATCAACGGGGTCGATTCGCCAGATGCTTTGACCGGTCTGGATGTAGGCTCGCGTCCCGTCGTGATGGAGGCGAAACACGTCATTGTCTGCCGGTGAAACTACTTTGATATCGAGAAGAATCGATTGCCGTACAAGACTATCCGCGCCCATCGATTCCAGAACGAGCTTCCCTTTGGCATCAATGAATAAAGCCCAGGTGATTCCAGTTGGCAATTGGATAAAATCCAGAAGCAGATTGCACTGCGGCTTCAGAATTTCGACGAACTTCTGATCGTTGTTCAGGCATTCGATGGCTCTCTGGTTCCAACTACTCGTCGCCGGAAACTGCTGCAGAAAGACACGACCCGGAGTGACGCTGTTTGCCAGGAGTTGGCAGCGTTCAAACGAAACCTCAGATGTCGATTGAAGCAACTTCCATGGGCCTTCTACAATCCCGAACGTAATGTTTTTGGGCAACTTAAACCATCCCACCATGGCGCGGTCAGTATTGGCCGTCAGCAGAAAACAATGTCCGGCAGCAGATACACCAGACTGCCAACGAACTTCGTGGGGCATCAGCCTCGCCAACAGGCTTGCCGTTCCCGTTAATCCGATCTGAGGCACATTCGCCTTGCGACCAGCAGCGTTTGTTCTTTGTTTCTTCTTTTCGCTGCGTACCTCGCGCTCGCGAGCTTGCCGTGCCGCAAACGCGAACCTCCGCGAGTCGTCCTGAAGCAGTTCATCCGACTTCGAAAGCGAACGAATCGCCACCAGCGCGGCCGAATGCTGATCACCATATGGCCTCGACAATGCAGTGCTGGCATGAGCCCATGTTTGTTGCCGCGCAACGTCGCGGACTGCGGCATCGGGATAATTCGTAGCGGTTTCGCTACAGACTTTCACCGCATTTTCGAGCTGATGGACCGCAACATTGCCACCACCGGCCAGCGTCTGCAGTGCGTGACGCGCTTGAACATGCTGGCCTCGACGACCATGCAGCTCCATCAAAGCGTGGAAGCACTGTTCGGGGCGATCACTGAGACTCCAGCCTTTTGCAAGCAACGCCGCTGCCTGTTCGTAATCGTTGAGACGCTGATCAGCAAGCTCACCGGCCCGGAGGAAATCTTTCCGCACTTCGCAACTGCGGATCTCGTTCGAGAACATCAGTCTGGCTTCGTCCGGCTGATCCATCTTCAACAGCAACTCGCCCGCATCGATCCATCGTTCGCGAGTGCGGAAGATCGCGAGGGCCTCTTCCCAAAAACCACCCATGCGGTAACA
>JBDNFT010000831.1:0-3611 GCA_041689695.1 Planctomycetaceae bacterium
AAAGGTTATTGAAATGGTTTCGATTCTTGAAAAGTTGTCCGTTCGCATTGGGCAACGGCAGAAGAAACAAGCCGCGTCATGGGCTGGTTTTGTAGGCGACGTTGTTGACGAAAAATTGAAGGACGCTGACGAGATTCTGGCTGGGCTCGAGGTTTTGGGGAAGTCGCCTGAGGCGCTGCAGTCCGCCTGTGAATTGCTGTTTGAACGTCGGGCATGGGCTGGAGTTGCCAAGGCTGGTGATGCTGCTGAAGCCGCGTATCCGGGTCTTACAAAACAGGCGGCCGATGCGGAGACTTCACTGAAGGATCTGATTGAAAAACATCATGCCAAGTTTGCTGCACTCGAAGGAAAGATTCACGCTGCAAGGGAAGCAATCTCAGCGGGTGCTGGTGCGAAGCGTGAACTGTTTCGGACTGCCAGCCAGGAAGCCAAAGAGGCAGCAATGGAAGGCATCGACGTGAAGATTCAGGCAGCCGGTCAGGAATTGGATATCGTTCGTAGGCGGATTCGAGATTGCGAAATCTGGGTTCTCGAGGTTGATTCGCAAGGCGATAAGTCAGCAACGCCTGACGTTGTGAAATTGCCAGCGATGCGGGAAAAACTGGAGGGGCTGAAGTCTGAAATGAAATCCTGCCAGACGAAGCTGCAGGACCTTCAGGACGAGCGCGGCAAGGCTTCGGAAAGTTTGCTTCGTCCTGAAACGATTTAACATTGTTCCCGTCGCGTCGCCCTTCGATGAAGACCGATAAAATCGGGGGGTGGCGGCGGCGGCTTTTCTTTGGGAGGAAATGTTATGTTGGACCCGTCAACAAACGGACGAAAGCGAAACGGCACGTTCGACGCTGGGAATTCCCTCGGCAGGGGAAACCCTTATGCAGCCCAAGTGGCTCGCCTGCGTTCTGTCATGCTCAAAAGTGTGACAGAAAAGAGCATGCGAGCGATCATTAATAAACTGGTTTCGCTGGCTGAGGCCGGTGATTTGGGGGCGATTAAGATCCTGATTTCGTACATCGGCAAGCCACCGGAATTACCAGCGGTCGCAATTCAAGTTGTGAATCACGGCATTGAGTCCGACGATGATTCGAAGCGGGAGAAGACTTTGGCATTGATTCGACGCATCCAACATAGCGGCGACTCGCCATCGCCATCAGGACCGCCATCGCCAGCGGTGCAGGCTTTGCTCGACATGATGGCCGCACGTCGGGCGACTGAGGCATCGGCGGATGATGACTGAATAACGCCAGGTTCTCCGCCCCCCTGGTCAGCGGAGTACCCCACACTTCTCTGGCAGGAAGAGAGAAAGTTTTGTTTGCAGGCACCATCCGTCACCAAACGGCGGTTTCGGACAACGAACGCAAAACATAGGGTGACAACGGATAAAATCCTGGACGCAAGGAAGCGAATACACTACACTGGACAAACGCGGGATAGGCTGATCCCTGACAAGCTGGCAAAGTCTTAGCCAGTTTCCCGCGTTCTCTTTTCAAGACATTTCACCAGAAAGACAGGTGAGAACATGGCATCGGTTGGCAAAGACTCTCAGGGTTATCGTATTCGATTCGTTCTGCCGGACGGAACACAAAAGACGATCAGACTTTCAGGGTTCAACAAATCGAAGTCTGAGGACATCGCCCGACACATCGAAGAGCTGATTGCAGCAAAAGCGGCTGGTTCAGCGATCGACAGACGAACCGCAAACTGGCTGGCAGACATCGGCCAAACTGTTCACGACAAGCTGAGCAACGCCGGATTGATCGAACAACGGGCATCGTCGTTGCTGGGTGAATTCGTGGCGGGTTACATCAAGGGGCTTCCGAACATTGAACCCGGAACGGTGATGAACCTCGGAACCTGCGAACGGAACCTGAATGATTTCTTCGGAGCTGACAGGCCGATGAGATCCATCACGGCGGCAGACGCAAGGGCGTTCCGATTGTGGTTGGAAGAACACGAGAAACAGGCAGAGAACACGTTACGCAGACGCTGCGGACGCGCTCGCCAGTTCTTCAAATCTGCGATCAAGGCAAAGCTGATCGATGAAAACCCGTTCGAAGGAATGGCGGTTACAGTGACCGGAAGTACGGACAAAGCACGGTTCATCACTGAGTCCGAATCGCAGAAGATCCTGAAAGCCTGCCCTGATCTGCAATGGCGGTTGATATTTTCATTGTGCCGCTACGGTGGAATGCGTTGTCCGTCTGAAATCCTATCGCTGACGTGGGAAAACGTCCTTTGGGATTCGTCCCGAGTCATCGTCACAAGCCCAAAAACGAAGCGATACAAGGGCCATGAGAACCGAGTGATTCCAATGTTCCCCGAACTGGCCAGCGTTCTGAATGAAGCCTACGAAGCGGCATTCGATCGGCTGGAAGATCCTTCGGCAGTTGTCAGCGGGGCAGTTGTGACGCGATACAGTTCTGCGGATCAAAACCTACGAACCACGTTTGAAAAGATCGTGAAGCGGGCGGGGCTGAAGCCATGGCCGAAGCCATTCCAGAACCTGCGGGCAACTCGCGAAACGGAACTGATGGAAATCTACCCGTCTCACGTTGTCGTTTCTTGGATCGGGCATTCTGAGAAAGTGGCCAGAATGCACTACCTGCAAACGACTGACGCGCACTTCGAAAAGGCGGTTCTTCTGAAGCCTGCCGTTTTGGTGGCCAGTTCAGAAACAGAAAAAGCAAACGTTCCCGGCGACACGGTGGCCAGCCAGGCCATCCACCAGGCCAGTGAGGGACGCGAAATGGTGAAAACTGGTAAACCGTCAAAAGCAAAGAGTCCCGAAAACACCAATGTTTTTCGGGACTCTGCGGATTTGTTCGCACATCTTCGGTGCGTAGAATTACCCCGTAGGGACTCGAACCCCAACTGACAGTGCCAGAAACTGTTGTGCTACCAATTACACCACGGAGTAATGAATGCCGGTCGACTCAAGGAGAGCTGACTGCTGGGCGGAATGTATCACTGCCGCCGAATTGTGTAAAGCGCTGGTTTTTTATCGGGCTCCAGTCTTTCACACACGGGATTTTGGCGATGTCCTCAACCGATGGCCGTTATGGCCACGACACAGTGAGAATTAAGAGAGTTCACGGCGATGGCTCGGAGGTATCATAATTTCGCGGGCGTCTGAAGCGGGACTACCAGAGATCGGACGTCGCCAATGGAATCCGACCTGGGACAGGTCGGACTACGTGGCAATGCACATTCAGTGTGCATTGCTGCGAAGAAAGTAGGGAGTTCAATCGTGAAGATGCTGAACAATTCCGTTCGGTGAATTGTCCGATCGACGTCTTTCGGCAAAAAATGCTGGTGAATTCACGATCTTATGAAGCCACCGTGAATCTGCAAGGCATTGGCACGACGCTTGCTTTTCACCAATCTCAGAGGTGGGCGTCGGCGTGGTGGGACCCGACGTTCGCAAAACTCTGCAGGGGTTTGTAGGAGGGAAGGTCAGGAAACTCGCCTGTTCCTGCTCACATGGGTGCGTGGCCCGAGCGGGAAGCTCCTGCTGTGAATTGCATTTCGGTGTGGTTCACAGTTGAAAAGGGGAAGGATTCGTCCTTCCCCTTTTCTTTTGGTGCTGCTGATCTTGCAACAACGTTTGCTGGTTG
>JBDNFT010000832.1:0-2590 GCA_041689695.1 Planctomycetaceae bacterium
ATTACGCGGTTCGCTTTAATGATTCAGGCAGAGTCAGCCCAATACACTGCCGTGTTGTTGGTTTAATACCAATCCGCAGGCGCAATTTTTCGGCCATCTGTGATGCGTTGCAAAAACCATGAACTTTACAAATCTCATGACAGTCGCCACAGACAACTTGCTGCCCGCAAGATTGCAGATGGCATTTACGTTGGGGTTTCATATTATCCTGGCATGTCTTGGCGTCGGGATGCCGGTGTTGATGCTCGCGGCCGAGTGGCGGTTTTTGAAGACCGGCGATGAATTGTGGCGCACGCTGGCGCGACGCTGGTCAAAAGCCTTCGCCGTGCTGTTTGCCGTCGGCGCGGTCTCCGGAACCGTGTTATCGTTTGAGCTTGGACTGTTGTGGCCGGAACTGATGGGCCGCTGGGGCTCCGTTATTGGGTTGCCCTTCACGATGGAAGGCTTTGCTTTTTTTCTGGAAGCGATCTTTGCCGGCATCTATCTTTACGGCTGGGACCGATTGCCAGCTCGCGTGCATTGGTACACTGGCTGGCCCGTCGCCGTTTCTGGTTTCATGTCGGCCTTCTTCGTTGTCACGGCGAATTCGTGGATGAATGCCCCGACGGGATTTCGTCTGGTCGATGGCAAGATTGTTGATGTCGAACCCTTTGCGGCGATGTTCAACGTGGCGACCGGAGCTCAGACGACTCACATGCTGGTGGCGGCCTACCTGGTCACTGGCTTCAGCGTAGCATCATTTTATGCACTGCGAATTCTGCGCGGCAGTCAGCATCCCTACGATCGCAGGGCATTGACGTTAAGTCTGCTACTGGCGTTGCCGTTTGCACCCGTGCAGTCAGTCGTCGGAGACTGGTCGGCAAAAGTTGTGGCGAAGTCTCAGCCGGTGAAATTAGCGGCGATGGAAGGATTATTTGAAACTCAACGGAGAGCTCCGCTGCACATTGGCGGTATTCCAAATAAGACGACTCGAAAGACGGATTACGCGATCTCAATTCCCGGTGGCTTGTCGTTTCTGGCTTATGGTGATTTCAACGCCGAAGTGAAGGGGCTGAATGATTTCCCAGACGCTGACATACCTCCGGTCGCTGTTGTCCATGTTGCGTTTCAGATCATGGTCGGGATCGGTACACCGATGGTGCTCGTCACGGTCTGGTGTGCCATCACCTACTTTCGGACTCGAGCATGGCCGCGATCTCGCTTCTTTCTGTGGCTGATTGTTTTGCTTGGTCCGCTGTCAATTCTGGCCATGGAAACTGGTTGGGTGGTGACGGAAGTTGGCCGACAGCCGTGGATCGTGCAGGGCTACATGCGAACGACCGAAGCAGTCACGCAGGCACCTGGAGTTTGGGAAGTGTTTGGAGTGACGCTGGCGATTTATTTTGTGATCGGAATCGGCACGATCGTTGTTTTACGGCAGCTCGCCCAACAGCCTCTTCCGGAGAATCCACATGGGGCCTGATGACATTCTGTTGATCGTGATGCTGACCGCGTTGACTCTGTATGCACTGCTTGGTGGAGCCGATTTCGGAGCGGGCGTGTGGGAGTTCACGACCGCGCTGCAGGCGTCGGACAAAGAGCGGCAGCATATCTACAAGGCGATTGGTCCGGTTTGGGAAGCCAATCACGTCTGGCTGATTTTTGTGCTTGTGATCCTGCTGAACGGGTTCCCGATCGCATTCGCCGGTCTCAGCCGCGCTTTGTGGTTGCCGTTGTTGCTGGCTTTGTGCGGTATCGTGTTTCGCGGCGCGAGCTATGCGTTTCGTTCGCACAGTCATGGATCACATCGTGAACTCAGATTATGGGAAGCCGTGTTCGCAATCGCATCCACGGCAACACCGTTTTTTCTGGGCGCTGCGGCGGGAGCTGTTGCGTCGGGCAAATTGGCGATCACGTCCACTGGTGAGTACAACGACGATTACCTGAGCGGCTGGCTGTCGCCATTGGCCGTGTTTACCGGATTCTACATGATCGTCATGTGTGCGTTTCTGTCGGCTGTGTTTTTGTTTCGCGAAGCCGATCATGTAAATGATTCCGAATTGAAATTGCTGTGGCGGCAACGATCTTTGTCAACCGGTATCTGGATGGGAGTCCTCTCGCTGGGTGGGTTGGTGATGGTTGAACTGGAATCACCGTCGCTGGTTGCCGGATTTCTGTCGCGTGGCTGGCCATTGATTCTTGTGTCGTTGACGTGTGGCGTCGGTTCACTTGTGGAAGTCTGGCGCGGCCGCAGCACTCGAGCGGTCATTGCGTCGTCTGGTGCGGTCGCTGCGGTCATCTGGGGTTGGGGCGTTTCGCAGTATCCCGTCATTCTTCCGCCTGGTATTACCAGTGCGATGGCAAAAGCTCCGGATAACGTGCTGTGGATTATGGTAGGTGTGATCATGACCGGCGCGGTGTTGCTGTTGCCGGCCCTTGCCTACTTGTTCATGCTATTCAAGAGCAATCCTGCCGAACCGAAACGCGTGGAATCCTGATCTTGCAGATCACGGGAGCAGAATTTTTTCACCGTTAGCCGACAGGCGTCAGTTGATAACTCCCCCGGCCTGCAGGCTGTCGGCTAACGACTAAACACTGAAACTGGTGCATG
>JBDNFT010000833.1:0-2978 GCA_041689695.1 Planctomycetaceae bacterium
ACTTTCATTCTCTATTCCAAACCGGTTTTATCCCGGCACACTGCGTCCCCTGCTTATTCTCCTCTGGAAACTCTGCGAAGCCCAACTCCAAGTACGCCTTGGCTGGTCCAGCAACATGTTCAAGGGAACATTCCAAGGATTACAGCCGGAAGATGTCAGTATGGAGGTCTGGCAGCAGTTTGAATGATTTCAGGGATGCGAGCCGGATTGTGGAAGTCTTCTGCATATCAGGCAACATCGACATCGGCTTGAATTCCGGTCGGCAGGGGCGAATGCACGAGAAACAGTCGACAATTTGCTGCAGGGCTTTCCTGACCGCCGATTGCGGCGTAAACTTGCGATGAAATCCCCCTCTGGAGTAGTCCATTCACAATGGCAGTAACCAACCCAATGCGCGACATTTACAGCCGGTTGAAGCCCCTCGGCTTCGACTCTGGATTTGTACGCGAATTGCTATTGCCCGATTGGTGGGATGATGGTCTCGCGAGCGTTCCGGCGAACCGAGCCATCGCGGAAGCGACGATCTCACGTCACCTGAAGATCAGCATAAAAAAACTTTCTGACCCAAATGCAGAATTGGCGATCCCATCCACGGTTCCGGTGCGTCTGAAGAGTGCCACGCGGGGAACAAACCCGGAGGTTGTTAGACCATCCATCGCAATCGGCCAAAGAATCGCGACTCTCCTCGCTCAGTCTCTTCCGGCGGTGCTTCCGAAATTTGAATGCCGTTCTGCTCAGGAGATCAGACAGAAAATCCTGTCCAGTCACGGCACGGTCACCCTTGAATCGTTGGTTGAGTTCAGTTGGAACCATGGGGTCATCGTCGCTCATCTGGATCGGCTTCCAAAGGTAACTGGGTTTCGCAAGTTCGATGGTGTTGCGTTGTTCGCAAATGAGCAGCCTTGTGTGCTGCTGGCCGAAAAGAAAGATGCTCCGGCGTGGCTGGCGTTTCATCTTGCTCATGAACTGGGCCACTTGATGTGTGGTCACGTCACGCCCGGTTCGGCATTACTTCCGGACGAAAATCTGGAGCGGATCATCAACGATGACAATGAAAATGAAGCGGACGCTTTCGCAAACGAACTGTTGACCGGCGATGCTGCCCCAAGCCTGAAAACAGTTTACGGTATGACAGCCGAAAAGCTCGTCAGGGCAGTCAGACTGTATGCGCCATCAAAGCAGATTGACCCCGCCGTTTTCGCATTGGTCTACGGTCACAACGCGGATCGAATGCCCGTTGCAGTGAAAGCGTTGTCGATCATGCAACAGGATCGTGGAGCACGATCACAGATTCGTCGATTCCTGAGCCAGCACATTTCGATGGATAATCTGAGCGACACAGATGCTCATTTGCTTGAGCAAATGCTGATGGGCCGCCAAGCTGCTGAACAAAGAGTCGTGGGATAGCTTTCCGATGAGTGAACGGATTCTGCTCATCGATTCTGATGTCTTCGTCCTCCTGTCTGCGGCTGGACTCCTGGATCCGTTGATCGCTTACCTGGGATTTGAGAAAACTTCCGTCCGAAGGCTTGCAGCATTGCCTCACCAATTGCAGCGAGGCCGTTCGTTTCGTCGTTACGATCAGGCAATCAGAGACGAAGTCATCACCCGATGCATCGAGATCCCCACAATCGAAGAACGCCCCGTTTCCAGTAAACATTGGGAGACGTTGATCTCCGTGGATCAAATCGACGAAGGCGAGGCATTGCTATTTGCAAAACTCGCGGAAGGCTCAGCATCATTATTGACGACTGGCGATCAACGCTCACTGATTGCGCTCGGAAACGCCGAAGGACTTCAGAGCTTTCGTGACGAAATCCGTGGTCGAGTTGTCTGTCTTGAATCTGCCCTGTTGTTATTGGTGAAGACTCTTGGATCCCAGTTGGTTTGTGAAGCGTTTCAGCGACTCCGAGGCGTCAACACGAAGATCGACATATTGTTTGGATACAAGACGGAATTCTCGGATGACGAGATCATGCGGCAACTGTCGTCGTATCTGGACGACTTAAGAATAAAGCTTGGTGATGATTCCGCAGCGTGAGTTTCCGCAACGACGGCGGCCGAGACCTCAACTTCGAAACCAAGTGGGCCGACTGGATCAAATGCGGCAAACCGGAAGGCAAGAAACCCGGCAAACACCGCTACGTCACCGGCTACCATCGCGGGCTGGAACTCTACGGCGGCCACGCCGCGAGACTCCAGGAACCGTGGGTCAAAGACTCCCTCAACCGCTATGGCCTCGTCATTGCCGAAGGCATGAACGACGTCCTCCGCCAGCTCTAGGTACCCAGCTTAGGTACCAGTCAGTGGTAGTAGTTGTACCGGACTTCTGGGGTTGTGCCCACAATTACGCTGCCATCATGCGCCTGATACGAATCTGTCTGCTGACCAAATTCATTGTACACATTCTGCACCTGATTCAAGATAACGCCTGTACCGACAGTCGCGTTGTTCCACGTCGTCACCGTCGAAACCATGCCGCGTGAGTCGTAGACTGTCGAAAGTCGCAGTGAACCACCGACCACACCTGTACCCAATGTCACGACTCGGTCGTGAATCTGACGTCCGAGTCCATCATAGTCATAGGCATGTTGGCAGCCGCGTTGATCAGTGACGAGTGTTTGCTGGCCTTGACGGTTGTAACTGTAGGTCACAAAATCTGTCCCGTTGGGCACCACATCCGGATACGTCACCCAGTGCAGTAACTGGCTGCTGGCGAGACCGGAATTTGCCAGCGTTGTCCCGTAATCGTATTTCGTTTGCTGATAACCGGTGGCGGCGTTCGATGCCGTGAGAGTTCTGACCATGCCATCGGCCGTGTAGACCGTCCATGTTGTGCGGTTCTGGTCGGCGGCTGTTCCGCCGGAAACGTAGTTTTCAATCTGCGTGACCTGACGACCGGCGGCATCGAATTCAAACTGCGTTTCCGTGTTCTGCGGATCAATCGTGGAAAACGCTTCGCCGTCATCGTTGTAGCT
>JBDNFT010000834.1:0-4138 GCA_041689695.1 Planctomycetaceae bacterium
ATGATGATGGCATTGAGCACACTCGATACGCACGCCCATCAGCAACTGGCTGATGGATCGAGCGGCCTCGTCCGGTTTGTTCAGAATCTTGTAGAAGGAACCCGGGCCTTCCGCCGAGGTATTTCCCTGTACCGTCAGCAGATCGGAGGCGAATTCGTCAAACGATCGATTCTGTGCAAAGCCATTCCGCAGCCAGCGTTGCATGGCCACCGCACCCTGCGGCGAAATGGTCAGCTGATCGGCGCGCAGAATGTTCAGCCAGTTCATGGTCCAGTAATCAACGTATTCATCGCGTTCCAGTAAGCGATCGATCAACCGTGATCGTTTGTCCGGCGAAGTATCGTGCAGGAATTGGCGGACCTCTTCTGTAGTCGGCAGTGTCCCGATGGTATCCAGCGACGCGCGGCGCAGAAACGTAGCGTCATCTGACAGCGGGCTGGGTTCGATGCCAAGACGTTCGAGTTTGTTCCAGGCCAATGCGTCGATGAAGTTGTTTTCCGACGGGCGGGCAAACTTCACGCCTGGACGCGGCAGCGTGATGCGGCACGTAGCGACGTGTCCCAGGTGCCGTACCAGAATGGCGGCCTCACCGGGAATCTCGCTGGCCTGAATCAGACCACGGGAATCAACATCGGCAATGGATGCGGCGTTGGATACGAATTCTGATTCGTTCGTGACACAGCGACGATACCCCGCAGCATCGACCGTATTGACGCGAATCTGCTGAGTCTCACCACCCAGCAGGATTTGCTGCTGCGGTTCGATTTCAATACCCACAATCTCGGATGCAGGATCGTCAACCGCATCGAATCGCGCGCCTTCCGCAATCCAACGCAGAAGTCGGCGATCTCGGTAACTGCCCGGTTCGATCCGTTGACCGCCGCCGTGAGGTGTTCGTGCTGACGCTTTCAGAAACAGCAGACTGCTGGCAGGGGATGCCATTGAGACGCGTCGCCCACGCCCCTCGAGGACCAGCGCCTCGAAG
Source organism: Planctomycetaceae bacterium (assembly GCA_041689695.1). Lineage (GTDB taxonomy): Bacteria > Planctomycetota > Planctomycetia > Planctomycetales > Planctomycetaceae > SXXK01. The sequence continues at coordinate 986 of JBDNFT010000834.1, forward strand.
TCTGTTTGCGCGTCGTAACCGAAGATGCTGAGCTTAAAGCCGTTCTGACCTTCGGCTTTGCCATGACAGCCGCCCGAATTACACCCGGCTTTTGTCAGGATCGGAATGATCTCGCGACGAAAGGAAATCGGAACTGGTTGGTCCAGTTGGCGGACAGTGATGGGAATCGTCGTGTGTTCAGTGGCGGACTGAATGACGATCGAGCCCGCGCCATTCGCCAACGGTCTGATCAGGCCGCGTTCATCGACAGCCGCAATGTTCGGCGGATCGATTTGAATCGACACCTTGCGTGTGATATCGAGCGACCGTCCCGCAGCGTCTGCGTCATAAACGACAATCTGCTGTGTGGCTTCCGGCCGCTCCAGAGTCACCTCGGACGGACTCACCTTCAACGCCCCGGCGTGAACGAATTCAGCCCTTCCGATGAAGGCAAATAGCCAGACGACGAACAGAGATGAAGCAGGCAGGCGAAGCACGATCAGTCCTTGAGGAGAGATCTATGGAGGACAGTGTGGCGGGGCCAGAAGTCTATCAGAGGCGAGCAGGCGCAGGCAACTGACTTTATGGCAAACGACAGAATGATACTCAAGCCCCTGCTTCATTTCTGATATTGCTGGAATTCGGTTCTTGACGAATCAATGAAGAATGTGTGTACAGCGTTAAAAATATAACACGAAACGGCAATTCGCGGATTCAAGGCCTGAGAATTTACCGGAGTCGGGTTCGGATCTCACAATCCAGCGTCAAAAGCGTTTGTCGTTGAGCCGAAGCCGGTTATTCTTTCGCAGCCAAGGGACCTTTACGAAATTCTAACGCTGACAGACGATTGCGGATTGATCATGGGATTGTTCGACAAACTCAAACGTGGACTTGAAAAGACCAAACAAATTCTACGAACAGACGTTCGTGACTTGTTCAGATCCGGACAAATCCTGGATGACCAACTGCTGCAGGATTTTGAAGCGCGCATGATTCGCACCGACATGGGTGTGACCGCAGCGAGTCGTATCGTCGCACGGATCAAGAAAGACCACGGCGGGCGCACGATCGATGTGGATGCCGTCTGGAAAACGATTCATGATGAAATGGTTGAACTGCTGAAAGGCCACGATTCCATTCGCTGGGATCTGACGAACCCGCTCTCGCCACTGGCAAAATCAGAATCCGGGCCAACCGTTATTTTGGTTGCTGGTGTCAACGGCGCCGGCAAGACAACCTCAATTGCCAAACTGGCAAACCTGTTGCAGAAGAATGGAAACAAAGTGGTGCTCGCTGCGGGCGACACGTTCCGAGCGGCGGCTGTCGAACAGCTGACGTTGTGGAGCGAACGTCTGGGCTGCACAATCGTTCGCAAGGAAAGCAATTCAGATCCAGCGGCGGTGGCGTATGAAGGCGTTCAAAAAGCCGTCGAACTCGGTGCTGACTATCTGATTATGGATACCGCTGGCCGCTTGCAGACTCAGAAGAATCTCATGGACGAACTGGAAAAGATTCGCCGCGTGATGCAGAAGATCATTCCCGACGCGCCGCACGAAAGCTTGTTAGTCCTCGACGCCACCACGGGCCAAAATGGACTCAGCCAGGCCAAGAGCTTTTCGCAGACCATCGGTTGCACGGGACTGATTCTGTCGAAACTCGATGGCACGGCGAGGGGAGGCGTGGCGATTGCAATTCGGCAGGAAATGGGATTCCCCGTCAAGTACATTGGCGTCGGCGAACAGATCGACGATATCGAACTGTTCGACCCGGACAGCTTTGTCGATGCGTTGTTTGCGAAGTAATTGCTGTTTACTTGACTGCGTCTTTTTCTGCGGCCTTTTCTTCCGTCTTTTCTTCGGGCTTAGGCAGCGGTCGCAATTTCGCGTTGCGCAGCTTCGCCGTCGTTTGGTACGTGGCAAAGCCAAATGGTTTTGAACGATCGATTTCGAATCGCGTTCCTATTCTCTGGCCGGTCGTATCGACATCGACAATCTGATTGTCGTCAATCCACGCACTGATATGGTCGTCAGTGACGATCAGCCGGACCTTGTACCACTGACCTTTCGTGAAATCCCGATAGCTGGTTGTTTCGTTCTCGGATGCATCCATTCCGCTCAAGCTGGACAGCCCGCAAACGCCGCCTCCCCAGCCACCGATGATCAGTGAGCAATGTGAGTCCTTGACTGGAAAAGTCAGCGCCGCGAAGAAATCGCTGCCGGCTACACGCTGAGCGTCGAATTGAACTTCGTAATTTGTCTTTGGTAGTTCTCTGTCAGTGTGAACGCCGGACAGATCGACGCCTTGGGAAATCACAACAATTCCATCTTCCACATAGACTTCACCTTCGCCACCAAAGTTCGTGATTTTCCAGCCATCCAGATCTTTGCCATTGAAGAGTGGTTGCCAGCCATCTTTATCAGCGACCGGCGCTTCCTTTTTTGCATCATCTAAGACCGATGTTTCGGTTTTGGGTGCTGCCGGTTTTTTGTCATCGGCTGTCACATTCGCAAATGAGATGACAGAGATGGATGCAATCACTATCGATGCCCACAGGCATGTTTTGTATTCGCTGATCATGTTCGTTTCTCCCGAGTCGTGCAGCAGCGTTTGGCTGATGACTTGCCAACGCTCTGCATATTACCGTCTACAGGTGCGGGATGGAAACGTCTTGAACGTTCGGCTTACGTCACGCCTTACCATGGAGCTTCCATCAGATCAACAATGCGAGACGCCAGTCGCGTCGCAGCTTCCTGTTGTGCTGTCGCAAGTGACTGACCAACCTCCGGTGCGAAGCTCACAGCGCTGGCCTGTTGTGTGAGTGCCGAGGATACCGGGAACGTCTGCTGATGCAGAATCTGCCCACTGCGACGGTCAACCCAGGTGACTTCTGCACCAACCATGAGTTGCAGTTCGCGGGGATCATCGTATCTGGTTTCGCTCAAGGCATTTTTGCGAATGTCCACGATCTTGCCTTTCAGGATCGTGTCAGCGGTCTCGGCATCTTCAAGCCGGTAAGGAGTTCGCGTTCGAATTTCACGCTGCACGGCTTCGGTGAGCAGATAGTCCAGATTACGACGAAACGAATTGGACTGAAATACCGGAACATGCACCGTTCGAACATCATGCAGCGTCTGCGTTCCAAGCGTATAGCCGCAGCCAGCGATCACCAGGATG
>JBDNFT010000835.1:0-2879 GCA_041689695.1 Planctomycetaceae bacterium
AAATCAGTCGTCCCCATGAATCCGCTGAGAACAATCGCTCGCCCTGGGGATGAAACGCGAAGGTCGATACCCAGCCGTCGTGGCCGGACAACGGCGGCAACTCGGGGAACACGGGCTCCGATAGCTTTGCGTCTTCGGTTGTCTTTGATTCCGTCTGTGCAACTGCCGCAACTGGCGCATCGACAGGAGCTTCAGGCGGACTGACATCCCAGCGATGAATCTTCGCGTCGCGTCCGGCGGCAAACAGGAACCTGCCACACGGGCTGAAGCGGATCGAAGCAATCTGCCGCTCGGTGTTGACCACCGTGACGGGCTGAGGTTCGGGGAATTCTGAAGGTGCGTTGGACATTGTCATCTCAGGCGAGAAGTTCCTGAACAGGGTGGCAGTCATCGTGAGCGATGGGCAGTGGTTGGCCGTTGTTGTCGTATTCTGTGTGCTGCGAATCGATCCCCAGCGCGTTGAACCATGTGTGGAACATGTAACCAATGTCGTACGGTTCGGTCGTGACGTACGTGCCGTTGTCGCTGGTCGAACCAACGGCAATCCCGCGTTTCACGCCGCTGCCAGCCATGGCCAGGGACCACGCTTCGGGCCAGTGATCGCGACCGAGGTGGCCGTTGACGCGCGGCGTGCGACCGAATTCGCTCATGGCAATCACCAGGACGTTGTCGAGCATCCCGGACGCCGCCAGATCTTCAATCATCGCGGCGAACGGTTGATCAAACTTCCGCACGAGACTCAGGCTGCCGTTGAAGTTGTCGCCGTGTGTGTCCCAGCCGTAGCTGTTGACTTTGACAAACGTCACTCCCGCCTGCAGCATCTGGCGAGCGATCAGCATGTGCCGTCCAAGATCGTGCGTTCCGTATCGCTCAACATCGCGCGGCGAGAATTTCGAGGCATCGAACAGATCCTGTCGCTTCATCAATTCCAGGCCCATATCGAAGACGAACGAATTGGCTTCCGTCGAACCCGCGCGATGTGACGCCGCGTATCGTTTGTCTGCTCGCGCCCGCAGTTGAGCGCGTTCCGTCAGATCCTGATCGGAAACTGACGCATGACGCAGCAAATTGTCCGGAGGCTTGCCGTCGCCAAAGGCCAGCGAGCCGTATTTCGGGCCAAGGAACCCGGCGTCCTGATGCTTGAATCCACCGCTGAGTGGTTTGATCCAGACATACGGCGGCAGGCCGCTGTCGTTCGCGCCGAGAAGTTTCGTCACGGCTGAGCCAAAGTATGGATAGACCACGCCACGATTCTTCGGATCGCCTCGCTGAATGCGTTCCACACCAGACGAGTGCGCATCGTCCTGAGTGCAGAGGCTACGAACGATCGCCAGATGCTGCATCTGCTTCGCGGTGTTTGGCAGCAGTTCGCTCACGTGAATGCCGGGGACGGATGTGGGAATGGCACGGAACGGGCCACCGAACTCCGTATTGGGTTTGGGATCCCAGCTTTCCAACTGACTGATACCGCCGTCCAGCCAGATGAACAGAACCTGCTTCGATTTCTGCTTCAGGTCGTCCGCCAGAGCTGGCGTCATCAGACCGCCGAGTCCTATCGCTCCGGCAACAGCGCCAGCACTGCCACCCATCCACTGTCGTCGCGACAGGCGGTGTTCCCATGGTTTACAGAGCGAGTTTCGGTTCATGGCTTTAGTGATTCAGGCAAAACTCAGTGGAGGCCAACAGCGCCCAGGCAAGGTTTGTGACAGCGATCTGACGACGGGATTCGTTCTTTGCAAGATAGTCGGCGACTTCGGCACGTTCGTCCACCGTCGGTCGCCGCGTCAGGACCGACAGATACAACTCATCCGCCACTGCAGACGGATCAGGCTCGTTCATCAGGCGATCGACGAGATTTCCGGCTTGTGGCGTCAGGCAATCCAGCACCGCAGAGTCGTTCAGCACGAACAACGATGACTTCAGCGACGGAGAAAACTCCACTTCTGGATCCTGCGGGACGTTGCCGAACGCTTTGACGAACGCTGCGCGGATCTCATCAGCCGTCGGCACGGGCTTGGCGTCGGTTGAAGGTTGGGCCGCCGGTGGTGGCTCAATACTGGCCGAATGATCGCGTGGTCCGGTGGCGACGAAGACGCTGTTCATGATCTGCTCGGCCGACAGCCGTTTCTCGTTTGCCACTCTGTAGCTGTCGGCAGGCGGAACGTCGTTGATCGTCGTGAGCACGGACGTCCGCTGGTACGTTTCCGTCAGCGCGAGTTGCCGCAGCAGCGACTTGATATCGAACTTTGTCGCGATGAGTTCCTCTCCCACAGCCTGTAGTACATCGGGATGAGACGGTGGATTCTGCAAATGCTGTTGGTCGAGCGGATTCACGAGCCCGCGTCCCATCATCACAAACCACAGCCGGTTTGAGGCGTTGTCGACGAACGCCCTGTTGGAATCGACTGGCAACTCGCGGGCAATCACCTCCAGAGCGCGAAAACGCGGCACGCCGGGAAAGTTTGTCTTTGGGTCGGGGGGCGTCAGATACTCCTGATCTTTTTCGAACGTCGGGATTTCGAATTCCTGACCGAACGGAATTCGCGGTCCCGTCGTCAGCGGCTGCTTGTCGAACACCGACATGAATTCGAGTTTCTTCGAGGTCACTTTTTCGCCAACGGCTGGAAATTTGACGTCCGTCCGAATGAACGTATTCTGGTAAACCGTGAAGAGTCCCTGAAAATCGACCTGCTTGTAGCTGTCGATGAACAAATGATTGTGGCACTGGGCGCACTGCAGATCGATGCCGAGAAACAGTCGTCCGGTGTCGCGTGTCAGGCCAGGATAATCGGTCTCCTGCTGGCCGACCTTCTCCAGACGTCGAGTGTGAAAGAACGCAGCTCCGCGGACCGCTTCGTTGTCCGGATCGGGATCGAGGA
>JBDNFT010000836.1:0-4085 GCA_041689695.1 Planctomycetaceae bacterium
GAATCGCGACGCCTTGTCCGATGAGCATCTGGCATCCACAAACTGGGAAAACAGTCCACCAAAACATCTTTGGACGACTGCCGGATTCGGTGAAGGTTTTGCCAGCGTCGCCGTTGCTAAGGGCATCCTGTACACACTGGGAAATACTGACGGCGGCCAGGCTGTAATCGCAGCGAAAGCTGATGACGGCAGCATCCTGTGGAAGAAAGTGATTACAGAATCGAATCCAAAACATAGTTACGAAGGATCTCGCTGCACACCTTCGGTCGATGGAGACCGTCTGTACGTCGTCACGTCAAACGGTTCGATCGCGTGTTTGAAATCCGAAAATGGCGATGTCGTCTGGCAGCGTCAGTTCAAAGACTGGGGCGGCAAGATGATGTCCGGCTGGGGTTATTCAGAATCGCCGCTGGTTGACGGCGATCGAGTCCTCTGCACACCCGGCGGACCCGATGCACTTGTGGTCTGCCTGGACAAAATGTCCGGAAAAGAAATCTGGACCTGCAAACCGTCGTTCGAAGGCAACGCGGGCAAAGACGGAGCTGGCTATTCATCAATCGTGATTTCAAATGCACTTGGCGTAAAGCAATACGTGCAACTCACTGGCAAAGGACTGATTGGCATCAACGCGGCGAATGGCAAACAGTTGTGGACATACAATCGAGTCGCCAACGGAACGGCAAATATCCCAACACCAATCATCGACGGTAATTTTGTTTTCGCCTCAACAAGCTACGGCTGTGGCACATGCCTTGTTGAACTAAAGAAAGACGGCAACAACATCGTTGCGGAAGAGAAATACTTCCTCGACGCCAAAACATTTAACAACCATCACGGCGGCATGATTCTGCACGAAGGTCACATCTATGCCGGTCACCAGCAGAATGAAGGATTTCCGACCTGTGTCAAGATGGCGACTGGTGACATTGTCTGGGGCGGAAAACTGCGCGGCGTCGGCAAAGGTTCAGCCGCGATCCTGTTCATCGACGGCCATGTGATCTTCCGGTATCAGGATGGAACAGTTGCCCTCATTGAAGCGACTCCGACTGAATACAAACTCAAGGGCAGTTTCACTCCCGACTTCCAGCAGGGAAACAGTTGGTCTCATCCTGTTGTCGTCAATGGAAAATTGTACCTTCGCGAACAGGACAAGTTGATGTGCTATCAGGTTGGCAAATAATTGCCGACTCCGTTCGATTCGCAACCGGCGAGCGGCAGGGCATCAGCCCTCCGAGTTACGCGAAGTAGATTTGCTCGGGGACGGTGGCCGGAGTTGGCAAGCATCAAAACCCCGGGTTTCTTTCATATGGAACATCGAACATCGACTGATCAATCCATCGAGACGTTTAAAATGATACCCGTCCGAACCGTCTTACAGCCGTCTGAAAGTGAATAACCGTGGCGTCTCAGTTATATTGGCAGGACGTTCGGGATGCGATTGATCGTCCTGTCCTGAATCGTCCTGCCAACAATGCGATTCGACCGAACAAACGACACCTATCGAACTCTCACGAGTCCGGCTACGTCAAATTTTGGCCGAGTGAAGTCGAATTCACTTAGTTCGTGGCATTCTTAACTGACCGACCAGTGATTTGTTGAAATTTGTCACCGAAAAATGCCAGTGGATTTTTTAGGATCTGGATTCGGCGATGCAACTGTTCAATACGAGGATCGTCTTCGTCGAGTCGACGCATCATCTCCAGGCTGGCTTCCGCCGCAGGAAAATCTTTCCTTGCCAGTGCAAGTTTCAGGATGACGGTACTGTGAGCCATCGCTTCAGACACATGCCAGCGAGTTCGACTGGCGAGTGGTGCAATAAGTTCCTGAGCTTCATCAATTCGGCCCTCTTGAATTGCCAATTGAGCAAGCGAGATTCGTGCGAACGAATAGTCCGGGAATCGTTCAAACACATCGTGCAGGATTTGTTCTGCTTCCGCATGTGCCTCCTTGTTCTTCCCCATAAGCAACGTCATGGCGAGATTGTGCCGAGCTGAGGGATAGTCCGGATCTATTTTGATGCACTGACGTATCGCAACTTCCGCCGACCGGAGATCTTTGGCGTGCATCGCATCGATACCGACGTTGAGCAGATCAGTCACGCGAGAATTCGGATGTGGGACTTGCTCATAATAGATCTCGGCACTGAAAGGCACGACGTCGGTCCACGCACCTTTCGACCAAATACTTACAGGCTCATCCCCCAGGAAATTCTGTTGTCGCAGAAACAAAATTGTCGATATTCGCATCGCATCGGGGCCACGTTGTCCCATCGCGAAGTCCTTGATGACGTTGAGCATTTCGGGAGAACTCACAGCCTTTGCCAACAGCAACGCAAACTCACGTGCGCCGCGATCACCGCGATCCAGCATAGCTGGCACGAGCTTTACCAAATGAGGCCACTTACGAAGAACTTCCGGCATGCGCGATCCAGTATTGTGTTCGCCGGATGTCAAAGTCGCCACGATCTCAGTCATTGCGTGGAATGGAATCCATTTGTGCAGAGTTTCAGCCCAAGGCGCGTGGCAATCTGCGGCGGATTTCAATTCGTTAAGATTCGGTTTCGCGGGCGGACAGTTCGGATCCACTTTCAGGCAGCGTTTCCAGGCAGCCTGGGCCTCTTTCACATGGCCCTGTCGCATCAACGCAACGGCTTTGTAGTGATACAGCACAGCGCGACATGGCGGAATAATTTCTACAATACTGTCCGAGAAATCAACCAGATCTACGATATTGTCGTCACGGCCCAGAAAACTCAGAAACTCAGCCTGCGCAGCCAGAGCATCCTGCTGTTCTGCGAACGATGTCGCAATGTGGTCGGCAATCTGATTCGCTTCGTCAAACTCTCCCAGCAGGAACAGTGTTCGTCCAAGAGTCGCTTCGGCGAAACGATTCTCCGGAAACAATTGCATAGTTTCCTTCGCAACCTCAAGTGCCTCAGACATCCGATTGATATGAAACAAGCACAGCGCCAGATTATTGCGGACTGAAACCAGACGCGGCTTGCTCACAAGCAGTTCTTTTGCGATGTCAATGGCCCCATTGAAGTCATGATCCGACATCCTGAGCATCATCTGATCGTGCATCACAAGCAGATGCATTTCAGAGTCTGCCAATTCGTATGTCGGCAACTCGCTCGCAATTTCCGGCTCAAGCATCTCAATCGCCGCAATTGCTTTTGAAGCATATTTGTGAGTTGGCCACTTTTCCAAAAATGAACGATACGACTGCAGAGCGATCGCACTTCGGCCACAAAACAAATAGCTCTGTGCCATAATCAGAAGCGCTTCGGGATCTCGTGGCTGCAAACGAACCAGCTCCGGAGTCACCCGCGCAAGTGCAGTGTGATCGTCGGTACGTTGGTAGAGATCAACCAAAGCCTCCAGAATTTCCGGGCTGTCGGGACGACGTTTGCGTTCCTTATTCAGCAACTCTTCCGCATCCTGATAGCGACCATCGCCCATCAGTTGATGCGACACAAACAGTGCATTTCGGAGTTCCCTGGGAGGCGCAACGACGGCAAGCTCCTGCCGGGACGCTCGCTGCTTCAACTGATTCTTGCGTTTGACTTCTCTCAGATGCTTTTTCTGGTCGCGTTTTGACATGGCGGAGACTCCATTCCGTACGGTATTGAAACTTGTTCCTAACAACAGAAAAACCAGTTTAATCCGAGATTGAATGGGACGCTACTCAGAGGTGGTTCTTCCTTAGGAAAATCATGCCTCTCAATATGTAGCGGCAACACTCGCATCAGGATTTGAATGCACCCGCATTTCCAACGATCGCTGTTCACATTATCCGCCAGCCGCGATCAAGTCGTCCTGATCCGGAATCCCGATGTACGGCAGATGCCGGAACTCGTCGTTGTAGTCCAGGCCATAGCCAACCACGAATTCATCGGGGATTTTGAAGCCATAGTAGTCGGGCGTCAGCTCAACTTTCGTCCGGTCGCTTTTCCACAGCAGCACGGCGGACTTGACGGAATTCGGCTCAAAGCCTTTCACTGCTTCGTACATTCCGACCATCGTGTGGCCGGTATCAAAGATGTCATCCAGTATCACGACATCGCGGCCCTTCAGATCGGGCAC
>JBDNFT010000837.1:0-3548 GCA_041689695.1 Planctomycetaceae bacterium
CGCATCCACTTTGGAACGAAAACTGATCCGCGTGGATTCGTAGACTTCGCTTGCTTGGGCGTCCGTGGGAGCGACGATGGTCTTAAGATTGCTCGGCGGGTCGGAAAATTCGGGCAGCGTCCAAAACTGGGACAGTGATCCAGATCCCAGAACGAAGTGACAGTTCCATTCTCGGTTTAGTTGCTGCAGCCACCGCCACGCGAGTGGCCACAGATGAGACGGCAAGGCTGCGTGGGATTCATCTATAAAAATGGCTGAACCTGCGAGTTGGTGTAGCTTTCGAAGCGATCCCGTCGAGGCGGCGGCCAGAGTTTCGAAGAATTGGACTGCGGTCGTCACGATAATTGGGGACTGCCACAGATACGTTAAGTGCCTCGTCTCCAAGTCGTCGAAATCGGCGCGATGGTGATGTGCCGCCACCACGTGTTCAGGATTTTCATTGTCTAGGACCAGCGATCGGCGATAAACATCAACACTCTGCGTAATGATGCTGGTGTACGGCAGAACCACGAACACACGTCGCATGTTGCTTTCAGCGGCAACGCGCAGCAGATGTGCCATCACTGCTGTCGTTTTGCCTGAACCAACAGGACTGTCACACGACATCATGTTACGTACGGTCGGAGCAGACCTGCAAGATTGGTAGACAGATGCTCGCAACGCATTGCGGTCGGTCATCGCGCAGTTGTTTAATGCTGCTACATACCGATCTAATCGTTCCAGACGTTCCGCAGCTCGCAACGGGACGATCGGCAAGTCAGGTGACTGTCCATAGTTTCGTGCTGTGTCAGAATGATCAGCGTCTACCAAACAGGATAGCGCCATTCGAAACATGATTTGCATGTCCTGAGGTGCATGATATGGACCAGAAGCAGCATCCGATCGTTTGTCCATCTCGTTGTTGTGCGTGGCAAGATAGTCATCAAGAAAAGCGTCCGTGCGTTGCTTAGTTGATCCGAAACTTTCATGGCATTCGATGTCACGCATATTGTTTTGCAAGACTTCAGAAAAGTCTGGCAACCCACGATGATGCGAGTAGACGAGCAATGACGCGATTGCAGCAGCCTTCGATTGTGTCAATCGCTGCATCGCAGCCACCCCGGCGTCAACGTGGTTGACCGGTAGTCGCCCTTTGCCCTCGGTCAACAACACTGCTTGATTCAATGCGTCAAGTTTGCCGAGATCATGAAACTCACCTGCCAGTCTAATCGCATCAATCAGCAATTCATCGAACGACTCAGTGCCCGCCACAGCAACGGCGTTCTGTGTTGCCGCGGAGGTTACCGCGTCAATGTGACATTTGTAGGTTTGAGCCGGAATGCCGAACGCTGCTTTGGGACTATGTGCGAACATTCAATCTCCATCAATTGATAAGATCATCCAGTTTCACTTTGTCAGCCAGTTTATCCGGCAGAGCTGTGGGCACATCATAATCGCTCCATGCGGTCGAAGGACTCGCCGGATCAGTTTTCTTCTTTGGCGATAGAGCGTCAATCAACGCAAAGTCAGAACAAGAGCCCAGCTGCGAACCGTGAGTCATAACCCATGCGTGACGAACTTCAACCATTGGGCGCGCGTGAGAACGGGTATGCGGGTAGGCATGAGGGATCAGTGCCTTGAGTAGTTCAATATCCCGCTGAGTGCAACCGGATTTTCCTGCCATGGATGGATTCACGAAGAACGGCATGCAGTAGACTCCATGCGGGACAAACCGATATCCCATCGGTGCCATACCTCGATCTTTGTCTTTTTGCACTCCAGACTTGTTGGTGTTTGTATGCCGACTAATCTCGATTGGTGCCACACTGATCCCGAGTCCTACTTGAACGACTCCTGTTCGAATGGATCCTGACGATCCTGCTTCCAAAAACGTGTTGCCAAAAACGCGACCATCCCAGTACGCACCAGCAAAAGTGCCGTCTTCGATCTGTTTTTCAATTGCTTTGCGATCTCGGCCTCTCGACTCGAGAATTCCGAATTCTGCTGCATCAATTTTTAACTCCTTCGCCAGTTGCGTCCACACGATTCCGTCTTTGTCCTCGACAAGGTCGCGGAGCTTTCGTTTGAACGAGACTGGCGAGATTTCGCCGTGCCAATCCGGTCGCTGACGCGGATCACTCTCACGATCGGGATCGCCGTTCGGATTTGAGTTGATGACTTCAATTATCAACAGCCCTGTGACTCGCTGAACGTCGTTGCTGGCTTTAGTTGCTGTCGTCATTTGCAGATTCTCCTTTGTCTTCGGTGGTGGATTGATCTTTTTCGGATCGTGAAAGGTAGCCAAGAAGCATTGCTGCCCGGTCGGCATCATTTGTCCGCTTCGGCAATTCCAACTCGGCAAGTTTTGTAGCGACGCTACCCAGTTGCCCAAGAAAATATTTTGTCAGAGCGATCTTCTCGCCTACCTGAACGGTCTGTGCCCATGCGTAGTACGGCTTGATGCGTTCAGCCAATACCGACAATGCGTGCTCGGGCGTACTTAGCGCGGTTGACATCAATGAGTTTCCGACCAACTGAGGTGGAATCTCGCCCTTCCGCACTTGACGGCAATACTGAAGATGGAGTTGATCGGCGACGCTTAGCATGCGACCTACCCAAAACGCCGGGGTCTTCATGTAGTCTCCCTTTTTGATACCGAGTTTCCAGAGCAAAAGCCCAAGAATTCGCGGCAGTAGAAGCTGATGCTTCTGCAAATTGCGAGCGACCGCGTGAACATTGCCGAGTATGCTGGCTTGCCCGGTCGCCAAAAGCAGGCCAGAGGTGTTCTTGAGTAATGCTTCGAGCAAATTGGAGGCTGTTTGATATTGTTGCTGGCCACCATCCAGGAGTAACGACAACGCATCCGCGACTCGCACGGTCTTGCACGTTGCAGCCTCTGTTCCTCCACGCCGCCAGACTGAATTCAAACAGCCAATGATCTCCGTCGTAAACGGTGTGAGTGGCGTTCTCCAACTGGGCTTGTCGCCTTTCTCTGGCCCAAACTGCCGCGACTTGATCGATGGAATGTTCAAACACCCCATCTCCCATTCGCGAGCAGACTGAAGAAAGTGCGATTCCGAACAGCGATTGCTGAATAGAACTTTGGTGCGAAAGCCGTCGGGTTTAGTCAACACAAAAATTACAACGTCGCGCAAATCTTCCGTCGCGACTCGGCCGGAGAGCGATTTTGCAATTGTTTGCGAGCAGGCTTCAAACTGGCCTTCGTTATGCAGTGACGACGGGTCTTCGTCGCCGCTCAGCAGGAAAGCCATCTGTGGAGGTTGTTCTGTCAGTCTGGACGGATAGGCGAACAATACTGTCGATGCCCCGTTGGCGGACGATAAGTCACTCCACGTCAGTCCCTTGCGTTCATCACGTGAGATCCACTCAAGTGAGTTCTTGCATTCTTGTCGGATTGACTTACCCACGGGGAAAGATTTTGACTCCGCGACCCCATAACGAACTTGGCAAAGCGATTCCTTGGACATAGCACGCAGATTGATCTTGCCGAAACGTGACATCTTAATTTCTGGAAAGCTATCGTCTCGCCCTCCATCAGTTTCCGCGTA
>JBDNFT010000838.1:0-4565 GCA_041689695.1 Planctomycetaceae bacterium
CTGGCTCCGGTCGCAGGTTGCAGCAAGCTGCAAAGTCCTTTCCGGCAGAAAGGACCTACAGAAGACTGTTCTTTCCGGCAGAAAGCCGGAAGCCGGGTTTTTATGAGAACAATCAAAGGCGAGACCTATTCTTCTAAAAAATTTCTATGCATTCAGTCTTCACGTTTAGTTTCAAGGAAAGTAAGGAAAATGGTGTGTCACCGAGACACCCTATGCTTGTTCCAGGCGTGCAGTGTTTGACGCAATCCGTCTCGGAGAAAATCCCTGCGGGACGGTAGTAATTCACCGTCAGGGAAGACATAGTCTGCAGTCTGGTTGCTCTCTACCCGCCAAAACTTCCTTTCAAGGACCCGCCTTATGAGACTGCTCGTTACCGGACTGATGTTGCTTACCTGGTCAGCAAATGCGTTGACCACCGTCGCTCAGGACGCGAAGCCTGATCCGAACCGCGTTGCCGCAATGAAGGCAAACGACGTCCTGCAGACTGCAGCATGGTCAGACTTGTTCAATGGAAAAGACCTGACGGGCTGGATCGGCGATACTGCCGGATACGAAGTTGTGGACGGCGTCCTTGTTTGTAAAAAGGGCGGCAAGGAACTTGCCACAGAAAAGGAATATCGTGACTTCGCGTTGCGATTTGAATTCAAGCTGGAAGAAAGCGGCAACAACGGAATCGGGATTCGAGTCCCCCAAGGCGGACATCCGTCGCAGAACGGTATGGAGATTCAGATTCTCGATCATGACGGCAAAGCCTACAACGGCGAAGCAGTCATGGCCGACGGCAAAAAACAGAAGTTGAACTGGCTGAAACCGTGGCAGTATCACGGTTCGATTTATGGTATCTATCCTGCGAAGACCGGCTATCTAAAACCGGTCGGCGAATGGAATTCGCAAACAATCATCGCGATTGAAGATCATATTGTGGTGATCGTCAATGGTGCTGTTGTCGTCGATGCGTTTCTCAACGACATCACTCCGGTGGACGGCACGCCTCATCCCGGCATGAAAAACAAGCAGGGACACATCATGCTGGCTGGGCATGATGATCGAGTTGAATTCAAAAATCTGCAGGTCGCCGATTATTCACCTTCTCCAACCAAGCCTGCAACAGCATCCGATAACACGCCACCTGCGGGATTCAATGCCTTCTTCAACGGCAAAGATTTGACCGGATGGAAAGGCCTGGCTCACGGCAACGCCAACGAACGCTATAAACTTCAGGGCGAGGCATTGACGGAAGCTCAAGCCAAAGCGGACGTTGTTATGAATGAACACTGGATGGTGAAAGACGGCGTCCTGATCTACGACGGCAAAGGCGATAGTCTCTGCACAGCAAAAGATTACGGTGATTTTGAATTCTACACCGACTGGAAAATTCCCCCAGGAGCAGACTCCGGCATCTATCTTCGCGGCGCACCACAGATTCAGATCTGGGATCCATGGGACCCGCGCGTTGGAGAAGGCAAGCCTGATCCGACAACGCCCGAAGAATGGGTGACGCAGTATTCCAACGGTCGCAATCTTGGTTCCGGCGGATTGTGGAACAATCGTCGCTGGCGAAATGCTCCACTTTCGCTGGCTGATAAAAAACCAGGCGAATGGAACACGTTTCTCATCCGCATGGTTGGCGATAAAGTGTCGATTTGGCTGAATGATAAGTTGGTGGTTGATCGCGTCGCCCTCGAAAATTACTGGGACCAGACCGGCCTGACTCCGCTTGTGCGGACCGACCAGATTGAACTTCAGCATCACGGCAGCGAGTTGTTTTTCAAGAACATGTATATTCGTGAATTGCCGTATTAGTGTCGTAGGACGGGTCTCCAGACCCATCCTTATAAATTTATCCGGACGGGACTGGAGTGATAGGGCCGGCTTCCGTTGAGGCTCAGCCGCAACGCGGCAAAATGCAATAGCCTGGGGCAACGCCCCAGGAATAGGATCGATAAACACAATTGAGCCCTGATCAAGGGCGGTACCGAGTATGTCAAAATTTCGCCCTTTCAGGGCTTTTCGATTACGAATCGGCGGATACCCAGGGCGTTGCCCTGGGCTATTACATTTTTGGGCCGTTGGCCCTTAACACATTTGTGTTCAATCGCATTATATTCTTGCCTGGGGTGTTGCCCCTGACTTTCACATCACGTCGCATTGCGGCTCAATCGCACACATTCATGAACTCCCAAGGCACGTTTGAATTCGCTGAAACGCCGGAATGGCAAAACGCAGCGAACGAAGACGTCATGGTCGCGGACGTCGTCTTTAATCTTCCGCTCGAACGCCCATACACATACGCCATTCCGGATGCGTTGCGAGATCTGATCAAACCAGGCCAACGCGTCAAAGCGCCGCTTGGTCGCGGCAACCGCAGCGTCGTTGGCTATTGCGTCGCCGTGCGACCGGCCGAACAATCTCAACGCACACTGAAGCCGATTGAAGAATTGCTCGACAGCGAGCCGCTGCTCAATGAACACATGCTGGAACTCACGCGATGGATCGGTGAACGTTATCTCTGCGGCTGGGGTCAAGTGCTCGACAGCGTCATTCCGGCCGGCGTGCGGCGCAAGAGCGGCACGCGGCAGGTGCAGAGTTTCATTCTGACGCCACACATCGACGAAAAGCTGGCCACAACACGGCTCAGCAAACAGCAAAAGACAGTGATTGAGATTCTCCAAAAAACTGTCGGCCCGGTTGCCGCTGCCGATCTTTGCGAACGCGCTGGCTGCGGACCGGGACCGCTCACAAGTCTCCGCAAAAAAGGCATCATTACCGCATTGCGAATTCGTTCCGACATCAGCGGCGATGAAATCGGAACATTCGAACAACAACAGGACCTGATCCTGAACGATCAACAGCAATTGGCGCTGGATAGGATTCTGAAACCCATTCGAGCCAGCGAATACGAAACGCTGCTGCTGCATGGTGTCACCGGCAGTGGCAAGACGGAAGTTTATATCCGAGCAATTCGCGAAGTCGTCAGCTACGGGCGACAAGCCATCGTGCTGGTGCCGGAAATCAGTCTCACGCCGCAAACAATTCGCCGCTTCCGCAGTCGATTCAATTCGGTCGCCGTGCTGCACAGTCACATGACCGATGCCGAACGGCACTGGCAGTGGCAGCAGATTGCCAGCGGCGATATCGAAGTCGTCGTCGGGGCTCGCAGCGCGGTTTTTGCGCCGACGCCACAACTCGGCCTGATTGTCATCGACGAAGAGCACGAGCCGTCGTTCAAGCAGGACAGCACGCCGCGTTATCACGCTCGCGAAGTGGCAAGGCAGCGATGTCTGGATGAAAAGGTGCCGTTGATTCTGGGATCAGCCACGCCGACGCTGGAATCATGGCTGCGAGCCCAGCGGAAAACAGATGCCCTGGTCTCGATGCCGTCTCGAGTGGAAGATCGACCGCTGCCGCCTGTTGTGATTGTTGATACACGCGACGATCCGCGCATCAAACGCGGTTCTTCCATCGGCCGCGCGATGTTTCAGGCGATTACTCGTGCGCTGAATGAAAAGGGACAGATCATTCTGTTTCTAAATCTGCGCGGCTATTCTCCAACCGTCTGGTGTCGCAGTTGCGGTGCGGGAATCAAGTGTCCCAATTGCGATGTGACGCTGACATGGCATCGAGACCGTGCGGCGGCTGTTTGTCACAGTTGCGATTACGAAATCCCGCCGCCGAGTGTTTGTCCGACATGTGAAAGTCCTTCCGTGCGCTATCTTGGCACGGGAACACAAAAGCTGGACGAAGAAGTTCAGAATACGTTTCCCAATGCGCGAGTGCTGCGAATGGACAGCGATTCTATGAAGAAGCCCGGCAGTCACGATGAAGCGCTGGAGAAGTTTCGACACGGCGAAGTGGATATTCTGTTGGGGACACAGATGATCGCCAAAGGTCTGGACTTCCCCAACGTGACGCTTGTGGGAGTTGTCGATGCCGACACGATGTTGCGTCAGCCGGATATGCGAGCTGCCGAGCGTACATTCCAGTTGATCGCTCAGGTCGCAGGCCGTACTGGTCGTGGCGAGCGTGGCGGTCGCGTGTTTGTCCAGACGACATCTCCCAATGACCCGGCCGTTAAGTTTGCGGCGATGCACGACTTCATCGGCTTCGCTCAACACGAACTGGCCGAACGCCACGACGGCGGCGCTCCGCCGTTTTCGCATGTGGCGCGCGTCATCTTTCGAGGCCCCGACGAAGCCCGTGTCCGCCGCACAGCGCGCGACGTGGCCGACAAACTTCGCGCCGCCCGAAAAGGTGATACCAAAGAAGTCCGCGTCCTCGGTGCCGCACCAGCCCCCGTGATTCGTCTTCGTACGTTGTGGAGATTTCATCTGCAGATCGCTGCGAAGACCCCGGAACTGGTTCGTGAACTCTGGCAGAGCGTTGAAAGTTCGCTCACGCTTCCGGAAGGTGTCGAACTCGCCGTCGATGTTGATCCGATGAATGCGCGTTAAAATCCACTCTCGGTATGTTTGTCGAGAATCGCATTTCTAACAGGAGTGCGTTGAACAGTGCGGATTGATGCCGCGAACTCTTGTTCTTTAATTGCACTACTCTGGAAACGTTTC
>JBDNFT010000839.1:0-4399 GCA_041689695.1 Planctomycetaceae bacterium
ATTCATGAACAGATGAATAACACGCTTGGCCTTTGCAGGAACATGCGGCGCATGGACGACATTGTCTGCGTTGATGGCCGACAACAGACCAAGCGAACCGAGTCCGCCGCCCATTGCCTGGATCATTTGACGTCGCGATGTGAGCATGATGACCTTAGTCCACAAAATGAAATTCGTTGAGCCCCAGCATCGCCTGCAGATACAGTTTCCATTTCGCGTCGCCTGGTTGCTCGGTTCCGCCAGCTTTTTCGGTTCCGCCAGCTTTTTCGGTCCCGACAGTTTGTTCGGTCCCTGCAGTTTGATCATCTTCCAGGTATGCGTGAGCTAGCTCATGTTCCCGAGCCGTGGCATTCCGTGAAAACAATAGCTGATAACAGCCGTCGATTCTTTGATCAGCAGATTCCACTGACTTCAGACGTTCCCACAAATTGTTCGCCTGCAGCGTCATCCATGCAGAGTTCAGAACAAATAACTGCTGTAGTGGAGTCGTCGTAGGTTCTCGTTTGGGGCTGTGTGAACTGGCTTCCGGGAAATCGTGCATTCGAAGAATCGAGTTCATTTCTTCGCGTTCGACCTTTGCGTAAATCGTACGTCGCACGTTGGCGGCATCATCGACGGGCTGTGACGGACCTCCCATTGTGAGGTCCAGTTTTCCGGTCGCGGAGAGCATTGCATCTCGCCACATTTCGATATCCAGACGTCGTCGATTCATTTTCCACAGGAACTCATTTGCAGGGTCAATGCTGGCTGCATCGTCACGATACGACGATGCCTGTCGATATGTTGAAGACACCAGAATCTCGCGATGCAACCACTTCAGATTCCAGCCATGTGCGACAAATTCGTAAGCCAGATATTCCAGCAGTTCCGGATGAGTCGGACGGTCTCCCTGTGCACCAAAGTCGCTGGGCGTCTTCACAAGTCCTGCACCAAAGTGCTGATGCCAGATGCGATTCACGATCACTCGTGCAATGAGGCCAGACGAATGCTGCAGCATCGATTCCGCAAGTTCTTCGCGGCCGCTGCCATGTTGAAAAATCGCGACTGGTTCAGTCTGCAATACTGTCAGGAAACGACGCGCCACAACTTCGCCGGGGTTCGACGGATTGCCACGTTGAAACACTGGCAGATCACGTGGTTCAGCCTCGCGATAGTCCAGCTTCGTGCCGTCAGTTCCATCGGGTTTCACAAACACACTGGCTTCACGCAAAACATGAGCCCATGGTTTTGTCACATCCGGATTCACCGTGCGAAGCTGTTCGATGGATGTTCGAATTTCCGCTGCTTCAGGAGATTCCAGGTCGGTGATCTTTTTTAGTTTTGCTTCAAGCTCATCGATTGATTTTCGCGCCGCTTTGATTGCGGCAACGTTTTCATCTGCAACGAGCGGTCGTTCGTCCAGTTGTGAACTCGCGAAGACACCAGCGAGCCCGTAGTAATCTTTGGTCGAGATCGGATCAAACTTATGGTCGTGACATCGTGCACAAGAAACTGTCAGCCCGAGGAACGTACGGGATACTGCATCAATGCGTTCATCCCATTCGTCAGCGACGATTTGTTCGATGACTGCGGGAGCGAGTTTGAGTTCTTTCCAGTACGTTGGGCTGAGTCCCAGGAATCCTAGCGCTGCCAGATCTTCGGGAGGCGTGTCTGGGATTAAATCGGCGGCCAACTGCAGTCGCAGGAATTCGTCATATGGTCGATTTTCATTCAACGCCCGGACGACCCAGTCACGATACATCCAGCCTTGATCCGTAGGACTTTGCCAATCGGGCGTAAAATCTGTATACCGCGCCAGATCCAGCCACATGCGAGCCCAGCGTTCTCCAAAATGCTGTGAAGCCAGTAGACGATCAACGACTCGTTCAGCCGCATCGGGAGTTTCATCAGCGATAAACGCCTGCAGTTCATCGGGCGTTGGAGGCAAGCCGATGGAATCAAACGTCACTCGCCGTAGCCACACCGCACGGTCGGCGTCTGGATTGTGTGTCAGTTGATGATTCTGCAGTCGCTGCAGGACAAACGCATCAATCGGATTACGAATCCACGCATCCTGAATGTCAGGTGGTGGAGTGCTGGCAAGAGTTTGAAACGACCAGAATTTCCGTCCGGCGGCGAAGTCAATTTGAGTTTGATTCGAACGCGGTTTGGCCTGATATTCGGGCAATGTTGCGCCTGCTTCAATCCACTTCTGCAGCACGGCAAGTTCAGCGTTTGGGATTTTACCATCCGGCGGCATCTGCAGATCGGTGTCTGCGTAGTTCAATGCCTGAAACAACGAACCAGTATGAGTGTCGTCTGAAGAGAACATCACGCCGCGACTTCCACCCGCAGCAATTCCTTCAATAGTTTCCAGCACGAGTTCGCCATTCTTTGCACCTGTCTCTGATGAATGGCATTCGTAGCAGCGTTTGGCAAGAATCGGGCGAACCTGCGATTCGAAGTACTCGACCTGAACAGAATTTGCCGTCGAATGGATTTCATCTGCAAACGCAAAATTTAACTGCCACGAGCCAAAAGTTGCTGCGAGGCAGGCGAGTTGAATTAGATTGGGGGCATGATGATTTGAGTACATTAGTCGATCCATATCCTTGCGTCCTGGCCTTTCTATGGGTTGTGGAATTCTATCCGAATTCACGAATGCTGTCTTTGATCCAAGGCTTTCAGCACTTTGGTACTTCGATTGCGGGCCACGTCGATGCCCGGATTGCCGTTGGACAGGCCTGTCGACTACGAATAGACTTTAGGGTTAGGGAAGTTGGAATTCGAGAGAATTTCGTGCGGTGATCGGCTTCAAGGGGAAAACTTTGGCGAAACCGGCGACAAACAGTAATATGTCGATGTGACCGAGTCCAAGGCGAAATCAGAGGTGCATAAAAATGTCCACAGGCCAACTTCAATCCGCACCCAGGGACTTTCGGCTTCTGGCTGACGTGCCGACGAACTGGAACGCAGCCGATTTACAGCAGCATCTGGGCGGAATTCCGCTTCAGCGGATTTGCCTGGTTCCTCCACCAGGCTGTGCCAGTGAAGACGATGTCATTCGCCTGCACGACGATGAACATCGACTCTGCGAATTACAGGACGGCGTTTTGGTGGAGAAGACCATGGGTTGGTACGAATCGATTCTGGCCTCAGAGATTATCATCGAACTGGGGATCTTCCTGCGGTCCCACAATCTCGGCAAAGTGCTTGGCCCCGATGGGATGCTGCGTTTCCTGCCCGGCCTGGTGAAGATTCCTGATGTCTCATTCGTCAGTTGGCAAAGGTGGCCTCAACAGACTCCACCGCGTCGTCCGATTCCGGCCATCATTCCTGATCTGGTTATCGAAGTTCTGTCCGACGGAAATACGCTCGAGGAGATGGAGGCAAAGCTGCAGGTCTACAAACAAGCCGGAGTGCGGATGATCTGGTACATCGATCCTCAATCGCTGGACGCCGTCTGTCATCACTGTCCAGGGGAATCGATTTACGTGGCCCCCAATGGCGTCCTTGAAGGCCATGATGTTTTACCCGGCTTCCAGTTGTCGTTAGCGAATCTCTTCGCCAGAGCCGATCAGCAACGACCTGCCAACGAGTGAGTTAAGTTGCGATTCTTCTGACAGTGACGCTAAAATGACCGCGCAGGCGTATCCGGCACCGGACAAACCTCTCACGCTGGCGGCATACGATGCGAGTCCTATCGGTGCCACGCGAGCTTACATTCAGCCGGTTGCTGTTGGTGATTTGATGCCCGAAATGCCGCTCTTCCTAAGCCCCGGGGCTCATATCGCTCTACCACTTCAGGAAACTTACGATCGCGCATTTGCGGCGATGCCAAAACGCTGGCGCAAAGTGATTGAAGCTAGGATCCTTATTCATGCTTCGGTTGCAGCGGTTTGGTGGCATCCATTCCGATTGCAGCCAGCGCGGCAATGAAAAATGCACCCGCGCATCCCATGAACACCATGCTTTGGCCACTTCCGCTGGCTGAGCCCCATGCCATCAATTTTGGTACCATGCTCGCGCTGAATGCCGCGCCGAAATTGCCCCACATGTTGGCCCAGCCAAAAACCGTTCCTGTCCCGCGACCGCCGATATCCTGCATAAACGACCAAATCGAAGGGTTACTCACATCTGTCATCAGAGACACCACTGCGCAACACGCGACGATTGCCCAGACATTGTCCAGACCTAGGCATCCGAGATACGCAAATCCCGCGAAAGTGCTTGCCACACAGATCGGAAGGACTCGACCAATTCGCAGACCCAGCCGACGGACACTGGCATCTGTCGCCCAGCCGCCGATCAATTGACCAGCCATGCCGCAACCGAGAACCAGAGAAACCATCCAGGCTCCCGTTCCCTGTTCAACCCCCTTGGAGTCTCGTAAATATGTCGGCAGCCATGTGATCAGAAA
>JBDNFT010000840.1:0-2364 GCA_041689695.1 Planctomycetaceae bacterium
GCATTCATCACTCGGAGAGTGATGGCTACTCTAATCGCAAAGCCAGCCCATTGCCGCTCATTTGATGCCGGCAAGGCCTCAGCACATCTTCGATGCGTCCGCATGTGGGAGAACGCAAAGGCTACTTCACTGCCTTACAAACGTCGATCCATGCGTGAATCGTCTTTTGCAGGTCGTTGCCGTTGCGGTCGAGCACGTCGTTGTGGCCGGTGCCACGGAAGATAAAAAATTGTTTGGCGACTCCGCTTTTGGATTTTTCCGGTGTCACCTGGTGCAATCGCTGAGCGAGCGACAGGGGTACAATGGAATCTTGAGTGCCGTGGAACTGAAGCACCGGACAACTCACTTGAGGAATCTCCAGATCCGAACGATAACGATCGATCAGAAGAAACCTGACGGGCAACCACCAGAAGCGATTGCTAGCGGCATCCAGCATTGATGAAAACGTTGCGATCAACATAAGTCCGGCCGGCTGTTCGTCCTTCTGACACAACGTTGATGCCAACTTCGTGGAGACTCCACCGCCCAGTGACTCACCTGCAATGATGATCTGATCAGGGCGATATCCAAGTGTTTTTGTGGCGTACGTCCAGGTTGCGAGAGCGTCTTCCGTCAAGGCTTTTTCTGAAGGTTTCCCTTCTGAATCTCCATAGCCACGATAGTCCATCGCAAGGACGTCAAGGTTAATGGACCAGCAGAGTTCGTACCACGGCAACCGCCGAGCGCGATGACTGGCGTTGCCGTGGAACAAAAGAAACAGTCGATCGCCGCGTTGTTGGCCGACCTGCAGATGCCAACCGCGAATTCTTTCGTTGTCGCCGGAAACAATTTCAACATCCGATGCTTTGGCAAACTGTCCCGTCGTTACCGGATAGTCGGCAACGGCAATTTGATCATCTCGACCAGCCGGATACATCAGGGTTCGTTGCAGCCATGTGAACATACCTAGAATTACCAGATAGAAGAGCAGAACTCGCTTCGCAACGTGCATCGTCCGCTCCCGCCAGCGAGTTGTCTTTCGGACCGAATCCATTCGAACGACCCCTTGAGCTTTCGCGCAACGTGGCTCGCTCTTGTCGTAGGACGGGACTCCAGTCCCGTCCTGACGTATCCGACATCAGTTTCGTGTCAGGACGGGTCTGGAGACCCGTCCTACATGCAACGCTTAACACTGCTGAACGCTGCAACGGGCGATTATAGCCCGCTGGATTCCAGAAACCTTGCGAGTTTATGAAAATCGCTGCCCGGCGGGATGAAGCGAACCACTGTCACCAGGGTTTTAGGATCAACAAGTTTTTCGAACGGTACGTAGTGCAGATCCAGTTGACCAGACACTGACACCATCACGCCGTTGTGTTTTTCTTCGCACAGTGCGCGGTAGGCACCCACACCCAGTTGGCTGCCGAGCATCACGTCGAACGCATGTGGTCGAGCACAGCGACATTCGTAGCCAAGTTGCAGTCCCGTAACTTTGCGTTTTAGGCCCGTCTGCTTCTGGAATTCAGCGGAAACCTTCCTTGCAAACATTTTGCCAAGATCCACGTTGGCGACGGAGATATGTCCGTGGTCATCGCGTGGCACGTCTTTCAGAATTTCGTCCGAAAGATATTCCGCCATGCCTTCGGCCAACACGACGACGCCGTATTCTTTGCCTTCTTTTTCCTGACGATGTCGCATCATGCGAACGATCTTCTGGATCAGCTTCTCCGTGTCCATTACTTTGCGTTTTGGTGTGGATTCCGGAGCCAGGTAGGCTTCGTTGATGTCCTCAACGCTCAACACCAAATTCGCTTCGCCCGCGATCGCGGCCCCGTACGCCAGCCAGCCAGCACTGCGGCCCATGCTTTCGACGATGAAGTAAGCTCGCGCAGCTTCGGCGTCGGCATGCAGATTGCGAATTTCGGTGCCAAGTGTTTCCACAGCCGTGAAATATCCGAACGTGAAATCGATGCCCATGTAGTCATTGTCGATCGTCTTTGGAACATGCACGACCGGCATACGTTTCATGTCCGCCGGCAGACGATCCTGATACATCTTCATCTTGTTGGCGGTTTTGAGCGTATCGTCACCACCGATGGAGACGAGTGCATCGACGCCGATCGATCGCAACGCATCGTAGGCTCGCTTCAGTGGAGCGGCCTTTTCTGAATCTTCCAGATGTTCAGGAGCCGTGATGTGCTTGCCCGGGTTCGCTCGCGCAGTGCCGATGATGATGCCTTCCTTGCTGCGCGTGCGGCGGAGAGATTTCTCCGTGAGGGTCAAATAATGAACACCCTCCACCAACGGCGCGGCTGGTGAAAAATCGATCAGATTTGAATAGCCGTATTTGATGCCAACAACTTCAATACCCTGGCGAATGAAAGA
>JBDNFT010000841.1:0-4729 GCA_041689695.1 Planctomycetaceae bacterium
GACCACATCCGCACCTACCGCCAGGAAGAACGCCGAGACCGCGCCGACCGCAAACAACTCAGCCGAGAACTCAGAAGAATCGAAAAGGCGGCACAGGTCAAGCCGGCTGAATAGGCAGATGGTGCTGCTGTACGCTTACGCTCAACTGCAACAGGCGTTTCGAGACATCGCACAGTCACTTCCAATCGTACTGACTGACTGATGAATAATGGGACGGGTTGTTGAAGTTAACATGGTGTTTCTGTCATGCAAATTCAAAAAGATTACTCTCATCAATGCCGACGTCGCCTCACAGCACGAAGTGGAACCGCGCTCGTTGAGTTTGCGATCGTAGCTCCTCTGATTTTTCTTTTGTTTCTGGGTGGGCTTGAACTGACAGCCTTAAATTTCGCCAGACAAACTGCAGGCAACGCGTCTTATGAAGCGGCTCGCAAGATGATTGTTCCAGGTGGAACTGCCGCGCAGGCTCAGGCTGAGGGGTTAAGGCAAATGAACATTGTGGGCTTGGGAACCGGGGTAACGGTCACAATTTCCAGCACGACCACGTCTGTCACGGCAACTGTCTCTGTACCAGCCAGCAGCGTCTCATGGGGACTGATGCGATTCAGTGCTGGTTATACGCTGAGGCAAACATGCACTCTGACCAAAGAGTGATTGTTCAGCGAGAATCATCGCACAGGTTATACTCTGATACTGATCCCGCCATCATCCACGATCACTTGCCCTTGAATGAGATCGCTCAGCGGGCTGGCAAGGAATAGCACGGTGCCAGCGACGTCGGCCGGTTGCAGCATGCGGTCGCGGACAAGAATCTGCTCCTGCACCGATGCCAGCATTCCCGCAGATCCGGGGAGTGTCTTAATCGCATTCGTCTCGACGATACCAGGCATCACCGCGTTGAAATTTACGCCGGAACGTCCCAGTTCAAATGCCAGATGTCGCACCATGCTCTCAAGCGCTGCTTTCGACGTTCCAATAAGCCCATAGTTGGCAATGCCGCGTATCGACCCGTGGCTGGAAATCGCAATCACACGCGAAATATCCGGAGATGCCTTAAACAAGGGCAGGGCTGCTTGTGTTAACCACAGCACGGGAGCTGTGTTCATTCGCAGGATTGAATCGAAAGCCGCTGGCGTTACCTGAGTCAGCGGACGAAATCCTCCGGCTGCGGCGTTGCTTACAATGATATCCAGTCGGCCAATTTGTTCACCGATTAAGTCCATCATTGCTTGAACGTCGTCGCGTTCCGAGACATCCGCTCGCACTGCTATGGCTCGACCACCACGACTTACAATCTGATTGACGACGTCTTTCGCGCCATCCGGTGAATTCAAAAAATTCACAACGACGGTCGCGCCACACGATGCCAAGGTCTCGGCGCATGCACGGCCGATCCCGCGCGACGCTCCAGTTACCAGAGCCACTTTTCCGTTCAGATTGATCACTTCGCTGCCTCCGCATCGCCGCTTGTCTGAGAGCATCCTGCCGCGCCCTCTGAGCACGATGCTGATTTGTGACTATCGTTGATTGTGTTGCATTGGCCTTTCTGACTTTCGATCTGGTCATGCAGAAATTTCTCAAATGCATACAAACGTTCCTCGCAGCGACCCAGAATCGATCGATCCGTCGCCGCCCGTTCGCCACGCTGAACATGGAGAAAAAATACGGATGTCTTCTTTCAGAATCTGATACGACAGCCATCCGGTAAATCGTCCCCAAAGCCATGCCGTCGTCTTCGAGATCGGATTTCTTCGCATTGACTGGCGACCGAACTGCCATACATCGCTGACGCAAGTTGTTTCCGTGAGCGGTCGAACAATCTGCACGAGTGTCAGCGAGGGGGTATGCGAAATCAACAGATTTGGAAAGATATGGTGATGTTCGTACTTCGCACTGAATGGTGTTCCAGGCACCTTCATGATGAAACTCTCGTAGACCTTCAGCAGCTTGTCGATAAAACGTGGTGTGTTGAAAGATGTGAAAAATGACGACGAGTTTTTTGCGAACGCATGTTCGCTTTTTGATTCGCCCGGATCTTCACCAAACGACTGCGGATGTACTTCAGGGATGTGATAACTTTCCAGCGAAACTTCGACTGGAATCTTCCAGTTGGCGGGCATCGGCAGTGTGCGACTGACGGTTGGCTTCCAGTCAGGGAGTGACGTCCATGCCTCAATCTTCGAGAACAGCGCACCCAGCCATTCCTGCAACGAAGGACCATCTTTCGATATTCGAACAAACAGCAGATCGCCGCAGCGTTCGATGGGAAAAGATGTGATTGTATAACGTTCGCGGTCGAAATCCGGAAAGTTCTTCGCCGCTGGGATTTTTCTGGTCCGGCCATCAGCGCCGTACTCCCAGCCGTGAAACGGACATTTAAGCTTTTCGCTTTTTCCCTGACGTGCCGAAACCAGCGTGCAGTGTCGATGAGAACACACGTTGCGCAGGGCGACCAGTTCGCCGTCAAAATTTCGAACGACGATCGGAACGCTGCCAACTTCCGTCGAAAGGTATTGTCCTGATTTGCTGATCGATGACGCTAGCCCAATCAGTTGCCAAGTTGTCTCAAACACGCACTGATTCTCCAGCGCGTGAGCATCAGGCGTGAAGAACATTCGCGGCGGCAGCGGGGATTCAAATGCGACGGAAGATTGGTACATCGTTTGACGAGTTGCAAAATGTTTGGCTTACGTGGTGGACAGCAAATTTAGTAATGCCGTTGTTAAACTAACTGCCTTTTAGCCATCCGATCTGATAATCGTCCACCGTCAGAAGTCGATCTCCGTTATTGCCATGCAATTGGAAATCGAATACGGCACCAGAAGTCAGAACTTGCTTTTCATGAATTCGGACAACGCAAGGTTCGCCAGGATCCGGCAAGCGACCAAATTCGATTCGACCGAATTGAACGGGCAGACTTGGTTTTTGATGACGATGCCATGCCGCATATCCGATCGCATAGAGACACGCATCCATGGTGGCGCACGGTATTGAGTAGCCTCGGGCACGTGAACCGCCGAAGAGCTGAACAGGAGCTGAAGCCGCAATCTTCCCGTAGATCGTGCGGCCGTCGTCGGCAACTTCCCGGAGTTCCTGCAGTTCCGGTCCATGGTAAATCAGTCCTTCGGGCGAAACATACGGAATTCGTTTCCAGTACAGTGTTTCGTCCAGGTGTTCGTCAAAATTCAGCTCGGAACGTGTGTCTAATCTGCTGCCTGTTCGTTCAAAAGTCGCCCGGAAATATTCACGATCCTCTTCGACCATGCGGCCATCGCGTCGCCGAACGTCGGCCAGCAAACGACATTCGATTGTTCCGTCACTGGTGCTGCGGGTTTGTACTGTCACCGCCAGTGGATCGTCAGTAGCAAACCGAATCGCCTGCTTCGCAACTGCTGACGTGCAGACGCCCGCGTGGGACTGACCCGTTCGTGCTCGCACTGCTTCTGCCATCAGTTCCAGAGCGACGACAAACGGCAGCGTTGGTCGATTTTGAACTCGATGCTGTGACAGAAATTTATCCGTCACTGGATTCAGTGTCACGACACTGGAACAGACACCTTTGCCGTGTTGAGTGACAGTTGACGGCAGCAATGGCAGAGGCAAGGAACCCTCAGTGGACGTAAGTGAAAGGCGTTCGGCGGGGAAAAACTTACGGAAGTAACTTTCGTCGGTAATCAGAACCTCTGGCTCATCACCGCCAAATTCCAATTCTCGCATGAAATGTGCGATGCCGTCACGAGCGGGCATAAATTCCATGTCGATCATTTCCAGCGCCAGTTTAGCCTCGGGCTTCGTCGCCATACCAATGTCGCCCCAGGCGTGCCAATGGAAGGTCAGACTGCGGACGTCTGGTCGTTGACTGCGGTAGCGATCCACGATCTTCGCCATCATGTCATTGGCAAGCGAGTAATCTGTATGGCCGTTCGCACCGAAGCGTCCGCTGATTGAACCAAACGTCACGAACCACTCCAGAGGATCTGATTGCGTCGCCTGCATCAACGCGATAGTACCGTCGATTTTGGCTCGAAGGCATTTTTCAACTTTGTCCGGTCGCTTGCGATCAAAACGTGAATCCTGACCGGCTCCGGCTCCATGCAGTACGCCAGCAATTGGTCCTGCCTGTTGGCGAATTGTGCGGATCACGGCAGCGACGTCAGAAAAGTCGGACACATCACACCTATGATATGTTGCCGTGATACCTTGTCGTCTGCAGTCACGCAGAGTCGCATCAACTTCAATGGCTTTTTCTACGTTACGCCAACCTTCCACCGGGCTTTCGCCGCGTGACTGAGATTGCTGCATAATCGCGTTACGGACAGCACTACGATCTGTCGCAACTTTCTCCACAAATTCGTTACTCAGATTCGGAACCGGTGCAATGCCCGGAAGATGCAGCTTCAGGTCATACTGTTTAGCGAGCGTCATCGCAATCACCGCCGTGATTCCGCGACCACCGCCTGAAACAATCCATGTGCCACCGCGCGTGATATGATTCACTGGATGTTGCTGAGTGAAGGTCAAAGGAGCTGGCACAGCCTGGACTCCCAGCCGTTCTGCGCTCTTCGTTCCACGAAACGCAATCTCCATATCGTACGATGGGACCGCGAGTTCCTGCAGAATGCCGCTGGTGGCGACATGCGGTGGCACATTCGATGCAAGGTCGCTGACCTTCATCGGCGTCGTCCGAAATCCACGCATCCAGGCTTCGATCAGCATGGCTTTAACCAGA
>JBDNFT010000842.1:0-4908 GCA_041689695.1 Planctomycetaceae bacterium
ATCAAACAGCAACAGGTTCAGACCGTGCGGATAGAGGTATCGAAACCGAGCCAATTGTCCGTGAGTTTGCAGGATTCGCTGAAACAGAAAGAAAAACGCCGCCGCAGAAGCCTCATCGAGCAGAAGCAGGATCCCTTCGTCGTCGTCCGTTAACTGCGCCGGGCCAACAAACGGGCGATGGATCGGCATCATCGCGGCTTCATCTTGGCGTCGAGGCGTCATTCGCAGCCAAGCGCGATGAATGACTTCCCTGAGTTGAAGCACTTCTCGCTCGGAAAACATCGTCGGATACGACACTGCCAGCTTCTGCGGGAACGACCTAGTGGCTTCCCTGAACTGATGCAGCAACCTGCATGCAAGCAGCTCACCAGGCAGGCAACATTCCAGAGGAACATCGACCATTTCCCGGACTTTATGGTTGTTGCTGACCCGATACGCTTTCGTCTGCTTATATCGAGGACTGGCGATTAGTTTTTTTGCAGCAAGCTCAATTCCGTCCATGGAAGTGTTTGCTTCCATCGATGCAAGATCACCAATGTCCCACAGGATTGAGTCCAGCGAATCGTGAGGCTGCCCATCGCCAATCGTTTTGATGTAAACGGTTGAGAGAGTTGGTTTTGCTGTGGCACTCGCAATGGCTTTCGTTGAGCGACTGCCCTCCTGAATCAGGATCGGATTTTCAGGGTCTCTGCGGCGGTATGCTGCGATGGTCGAATTATGGTTTCCAAGATCTAGGCCAACCGTTCCCGGAAACCACTCCGCCGGTGCGGCAGGCGTTGCTGCAATGTACAGATCAAAAGTTTCACTCTGATTTCCGGCTCCTAGCAAGTATCCCTTCAATCGTATGGCAAATTGTTGCCCTGGTGCAATTTTTTCGGCTTCACGACGGAAATCCGGATCGTTGGTATCAAGCCACCCGGATATCATCAGCACATCATTGACATTGGGCTGCAAAACGCAGGCTACCTGACAATCTGGGGGAGCGATTGCCCAAGCTCCCTGCAAACCAAGCTCCTGGGCCATTGTAAGATAAGACTGGCTCCCGGCTTTGACAGGCTTGCCTCCAACCGAAAACTTGAGCCGAAAATAAGGAAAACTTGTTGGTTTCCACGCCATCACAAGTCCGAAACGATTATCGCCCATCACGTTCGAAACGACCCTCACTTCACGGTCATTAATGTCGTGACGACCTGTGAGCAGGATGACTTGCTGTAAAGTGACAACTGTCATGACGCCAGCTCCTTCATACGTTGTATGGCAGCCTCAAACTGAGTTGGAGATGCTGTCTGATTGTTTAGATCGAAACGGCTTAACTCATCCAGTTCACGCTTAATCTCCAGTGCTCGCTTGACCATACTGGTTCGCACGGCATGTACAACCTGCTGTGAGACAAGAGAGATTTTTTCTTTCATCATGTCCCAATAAGCCTCGCCTTTGGCAAGTTCCTGTTGGGCGTCTGGACCATCACCTGTTGCAAAAAGACGATGATCCAGAAAGGATGGAAACTGTTGATGTTCCGTCAGGATACTTTTCTCGTCTTTGACTGCAAAATATCTCCATGCGTCACCAACGTTCATTGGTTGCCCCTGATCGTCATCCAGAACCGTAATTCCTGGTAATGCGTCCAGCCGCGTCTGCCACTCACCATATAAACTGGGTACAAGGCTCGTTTCGACAATTGTTGATACGGTTTTCTCCAGCTCCTGAGTGTGGTGGGGGAAATCGTCCGGGACGGTTTGAAATCGGTCCAAAGCGCTGGCCGAATTGCAGATCCGTTCAAAGACCTCCGTCAGTTGTTCTCGTAATCTGATGGCGGCTGATTCAAATGGCGGCAGCTCTTTTTCCATATGCATGATCAGTTCGCCAAGTTGCATGCGGCAGACGATAACTGATCCGGCCTGCTGCGTGTTGGCCGTCTGCTTTCTGACTTCGTTTTCAAATCTCCTGCGCAGGTCAGCCTGTATGCGTCGAAGTCTGGCTGCAGAAGATTCCAGTATCTCCTTGCGAACATCCCCGGGCAATTCATTAAGGATTAAGTCTCGGAGTGATGATATTCCGCCAGCATCGAACAATTGCTCAAAATGAAATTTCAGGTCCGGGTGCTTCTCCAATCCCTCCGGCAACAGTCTTCCACCCAGAATGCGTTCGAAGTGGGCCTTAACGAAAGCAGCACAATCCGGATTGGTGTACCAAGGCCCGCACACGAACCGAATCTGTGTGGAGGGAAGTTTCTTATCTTCACGCAGCTGGTTGACAGCGCTAAACACAGACCCTTCCCCGTCTCCATCCAGAGCAGGGCGCTGCGGTCCGTCCCATCGAGTGATGACGATCCAGACACGCTTTGCGACTCGCTCCTTAAACAACCTCCGGAGTTGCGCATACAGACGCTCAACTGCTTCATCTCCGAGCTTGGTACAACTCAGAAAGAGCATGATTCCATCCATTTCAGGCAGATACTGTTGAGTCGTCCAGTCGTCCACTTTGCTTTTGGCACCTGGCCCAGGGAGATCAAATATCTGCAATTCGTTGGGCAGGAACCTGCTGTTGAAGAGAATCACCGCTTCCTTCAGCAATGGGTTTGCCGGATCCGCATTCCCTCCATAGTTGAGATACTTGCTTCTGTCAGAATAGGCTACAGTCACCTCTTTGGGAATATCAGACACGAGTCTGTGACCGTGGGCTTGAAAAGACTTCAACAACAGCGTCAGCGCGCGAATATCATGCTCTATAATTGGCTGACCGTCAGGCAGAAGAGGTGCCGTCCCGCCGGTTGCTTCCACGAGGCGACGCGGAAGTCTGGCCAACAGATCTTCATTGGTCGCTTCCGGTGCCAGCCCAGCGAGGTTACACAGATGCTCTCGCTTTGTCGCGAATTGTTCCGTGGTCATGTAAACGAGCTTGACACTTCGCTCACCGGCCAAGAGGCGAGAAACGGTGCTGGTTGTGTTATCTCCACAGCCTTCCTTGCAGGGCTGCTCATCTGGATCCGTCACGCCAAGAACGTAATTGACGGTTGTGGACTTGCCGCTCTGCGATGGCCCAATAAAGCCGATGCTGTATTGAGACTTTGCCAGATCCTTTCTCACACCCTCAAGCTGCTGCAACAGGCTTTGAAGGTGCTCATCATTGGCCAACGTATCACCGAAAGTCTCGGCAAATAAGGCAGCTTGATTTGCCGCCTTACTGTAAGCCAAGACCAGCGATTTACTTTCCTCATCGTCTTCGTCCAGCAGTGGGTAGCCGGCCATGGAAACCATTACTTATTCCTTCAACAATGCCTGATCAAGGTTTGAAGACGGCGGGGTCGCGCTACTTCACCTCCGCCTATTTGAGGTCGATGTCGTCAACGTATATTGGAACCGCCCATAGTTCACCGTTTGTGACAACACCGCTCAGAGATTCATCAATCTTGTCGAGTTCAATCGCAATTGGGACTGCTTCTGCACCGTCGCCCTCACCATTTTGTTGAATCATCAGCATAAACATTTTCGGGAATTTGTTTAGAAGTGATGTTCGATTCGCTTTGCTGTCAAGGTCGAAGCCGCCCGCGAACACATCTCCGCCTGGCTCTCGCGATAACTGATACCACTGAGCATTCAGATTGACGTTAACAATGGGATAATCTCCTGGAGCTGCAAATTTGCTGGGCAACAGCGTTGATTCTCCCTGCGAACGCATTTTCTTGATCGTATCTTTGCCGAGCAGCGCAGAGAATCCATCGAGTTCCTTCTTGAGTTCCTCGATCGTCAGCGGGAACTTCACAAAAATGCTGGTTACCCCACGGTCAGCAGCGGCAGTCTGCTTAATCATAATTAGATTATCAATGCCGCCTTCGGTTGAAATAAATTTGCGGCCAATCGCTGCGAGCACAAACCGCGTATCCGAAACGTTCATGATATCGGAAAGCGGATCGGGAAGCTTTTCCTTTCCTTTGTTTATCAGCGTTCTTCGCAGATCCTCCCAGTCACCCTGAAAGTCAATAAAGGTGACTGCGAAATGCGTATCTTCCAGAGGCCACGCTTCATCAACAGTTTGATTTTCCCCACCAGGCGTGGCTGCCATGACCAGATAATTCGTCGGTCGTTCGGGCAACTTGACTCGATACTGAGACTTGTTATCCGGATCGAGGCCAACCTTGGTGATCCGCTCTTTGTCAGTCAAAGTGAGAGTCTCTGATTTTCCTCCAGGATACTTTAATTCCAGGGAGACTAGAATCTGGCCTGCTGCATCAAGGGAAAGATCGTAAATATAAGGGAATCCGTCGTTTGTTTCGGCAAAGACTGGCGTGACTTTGACACCTCCGGTTTTGTCGGCGGGGGACTTGTCCGCCAAGTCAACAATCTTACTAAATTCGTGGTAGAAAGCTGGCGGAATCTCCTTCACCTTCGGATCACCTTCGCACCTGCAGGAGCTCTTGCTGAGGCCAGTCTTGATGATTTCCTGCAGACGCTTCGCGTCAATGGGCTTACTGTCCCCGCTGACACGAACAACCATAATGAGCTTTGCCGGCGCGGGTGGCGCAGGTGGCTGGGCCACCAACGACCGCAGCACCAAGTTTACGAGCTTTGCCGCCGCAGGTGGCGCAGGTTCATCCGCCCTAGAATGCGTGCCTGCAAGCCCTGCAATGATCACTACTGCGGCAACTTTGACAGCATGTCCCTGAATGTGTCTGAATGCCCTAGATAACTGCCGATGTCGCGAATCAAATTCACACATGTAGATGCCTCCTCTTTTGTTGCTGATGACGCACGGGTCGCAGCGATGTCTGAAAATCTCAAGAACAAATTCGTTGATTCTGTCAGTTTGGTGAAAGCCATTTGCCATTCGGCTCCCTGGCTTTCGAACGTCGTCTTTTCACTGGAGAACTGTGATCTCCATACCTTGAGAAATGACAAACATTGCTTGTCA
>JBDNFT010000843.1:0-5767 GCA_041689695.1 Planctomycetaceae bacterium
CGACTCTTCAGCAGACCTGCGATGACGACGACCGGACGGGATTTGAAAACACGAGCCAATGTGTAGTATGATGTATCCATTGTTGCGTTCCCTCGCGTTGGGGATTAAGACATCCAACTCTACGATGGGCGCAACAATATTTTAAACCTAATTCTACCCAAATTCCCTAATCCTCAGGAAAATCGTCAGCCCAGCCCAGGCCCGCCCTGCATCTAAGAACTCAGATATCCAATTCCTTTACGTCCAGCGCGTGCTTCTCGATGAATTCGCGCCGAGGCTCAACGGCGTCGCCCATGAGAACTCGGAAGATTTCGTCAGCGGCGGCAGCGTCTTCCATGCGAATCTGCAGCAGCGTGCGTTTTTCCGGGTCCATACTCGTGTCCCAGAGTTCTTCGGAATTCATTTCGCCCAGACCCTTGAAGCGTGTGAGCGTCAGTCCTTTTTCGCCCATCTGACGCAGCTCAACCAGCAGGTCACGCAAATTGGTCAACGGGACTCGTTCGTCATCGCGTTCCAGCACAAATGGATAAATCGGTTCCGCATTTCGCAAACCAGCCGCCGTGTAGTCAGCAACGAAGAATCCATAATCCTTCAACTGCGCGAAGACATCGTTCAGCGTTTTAATTTCGTGCAGATCGACCAGTTGCGCGATCTTTTCGCGAGGGTTTGCAGGTTCTTCAGCGGCAGCAGGTTTCACCGCCACGGGTTCTTCGCCTTCGGCTGCTGGTGATGCCGGAGTTTCCGGAACCACTGGCTGAAGTGACATCAGGAAAGCGTCTGCATCGTCACGTTCCATGAACCATTTTTCTGAATCGGCATACAGAACTCGATAACGCGGCAGACGCGATTTTTCATCGCCGGCGAATCGGATCAAGTACCGAATATCGATGCCGCGACGTTCCAGAAGTTCGAGTGGTTGTTCCATCTGCGTGGCCAGATCCACGATCTTCTGCAGGTTCTCGTCCGTGAAGACAGTACTGTCAGCTTTGACCGTCAATCGCGTGCCGTTCATGCCAAGGCTGATAAGTTCTGACATCATTGCCTGATGAGTCTGCACATACCTCACCTGCTTGCGTTGAATGACGCGATACAACGGTGGCTGAGCGATATAAATGTGACCGCCTACCACTAAATCGCGCATATGGCGAAACAGAAACGTCAACAGCAGCGTGCGAATGTGGCTTCCGTCCACGTCGGCGTCGGTCATGACAATAATCTTGCCGTAGCGACGTTTACTGATATCCATTTCCTCTTCAATACCAGCCGGTGACAACCCGATGCCTCGAAAGAGATTGCTGATTTCTGTGTTGTCGAGCACCTTGACGAGCTGTGCTTTTTCGACGTTCAGAATTTTACCTCGCAGCGGCAGAATGGCCTGAATGTTCGAGTCGCGTCCTGTGTCAGCGGAGCCACCCGCCGAGTCACCTTCGACAAGATAGAGTTCCGTTGATTCAAGATCGCGGCTGCGGCAGTCGCGAAGTTTTTCCGGCAAACCACCGGTCGTCAGCGCGCCTTTGCGGCGGACCATGTCGCGGGATTTGCGAGCGGCTTCGCGGGCTTCGGCAGCCATGACGGCTTTGGCGATCAGCTTCTTTGCGATCGGTGGATTCTCTTCCAGATACTTCGTGAATCCCTCATTGACCACGGTCTGCACGGCCGCATCAACTTCGCCGTTGGTCAGCTTCACCTTATTCTGTGACGTGAATTTTGGATCGGGCACACGGACCGAAACAATCGCGGTCAGACCTTCACGAAAGTCTTCGCCAACCGGTGTGGCGTCCTTGAACAAATTGCCGGCTTTGGCATAGTTGTTCATCGTGCGCGTGAGAGCGGATCGAAAACCGCTCAGATGAGTCCCGCCGTCAGGATTGTAGATATTGTTGGCATAGGCCATCACATTTTCTGTGTAACCGTCGTTGTACTGCAATGCGACTTCCACGACGACGTCATCCTGTTCCGCCATGACGCGAAACACATCGGCCGTCAGTGGCGTTTGCGTCCGGTTGAGATATTTGACGAATTCCACCAGGCCGTCTTCGAAGTGAAAGGATTCCGTACGATCCGCACGTTCGTCACGCAATGTGATACGAATGCCCGGTGTCAGAAATGCCAGTTCTCTCATGCGGCGCGTGAGAGTGTCGAGCGAGAATTTGGTCTCGGAGAAGATCGTCGGGTCCGGAAGAAACGTCAGTCGCGTGCCAGTATCGTCAGCGCGGCCGAGCTGCCGCAGTTCTGAAGTACGACGACCTTTTTCAAAGTCCATGACATAGATCAATCCATTGCGGTGTATTTCCGCTGTCAGCCATGAACTCAGCGCATTAACAGCGGTAATACCAACTCCGTGCAGACCGCCGGTGCCGACTTTATATCCGCTTTCACGGTTGAACTTTCCACCGGCGTGAATTTCCGTGAGTACAACTTCCAGAGCAGGACGACCGTCGCCTTTGACTGCATCGACCGGAATACCGCGACCGTTGTCGACGATCGAAATGCTTTCATCGATATTGATCTGCACGGTGATTTCCGATGCAAAACCATTGACGGCTTCGTCGATACTGTTGTCTACGACTTCGTAAACCAGATGATGCAGACCAGGAGCTCCGGTATCGCCAATGTACATTGCCGGGCGAGTACGTATACCTTCAATACCCTTAAGATGTGTAATGTCGGAGCCATCGTACGTTTTGTCAGGAGTCGGTTCAGGAGTCGGTTCAGGAGTCATCATTTTGTTTTTTTCGGTTTCAGGACCGTCGGCAGAGTCACCAGAATTCGCTACAGACACGTTTTTTGTACTTTCTTCAGTTCAACCAGAAACAGATTTCAAATATGAAATCTCAAATCTCGAATTCCCAGGCGGCCACGATCATCTGGCCCGCACATAGCGGATCGATCGAATATTGGATTCAGGCAGGCTGGACTGCATTTGTTCGAGCACGCTTTCATGCAGATAACTGCGAAGTTCTTCCATGGCCGCACTGTTGGTCACGACAACTTCCAGAACTCCATCTTTGATTCTTCGTGCGGTGCTGCGTTGTCCGATTTTCGGGCCAACGATACGACTCCATTCAGCATTCAGCGTTTCCGCCGCAGATCGATTGGCCAATCCCTTGCGGCGAATCAGATTTTTCAGCGAGAACTTCAGCGACGATGGTGATGAAAGACCTTCGTCAGACATGATCGAACTCCCTTTCATATTTAGCCTACGCCTACCGATCCTGTGCCAGCGGCATAATGACATACGTGTATGAGTCTTCGACGCGAAACACAGCCGCTGTGTCGGAGTCCGTCAATTGCAGATTGACCAGCGACTCTGGACCCAGCACTTTCAGAAAATCAGCGACGTATTTTGGATCAAACGTGATTTTGATTTCATCGTGATCGTATTCGATCGGAAGTTCAATCCTGGATTCCCCGATCGCACTCGCCTGACTGCTGAGCGTCAACATGGAACCACCGAAGCGGAAATCCACTCCACGACTTTCTTCGTCGGTAATAATCTGCGACTGACGCACAGCGGCAAAAAACGGACCAACAGCCAGTCCGATATCCACATTGCCGCTGCGAGGAATCACGTCGCGATATCGCGGGAACCGACCTTCAACCAAACGGCTGTAAACCACACACGCACCAGATCGCATCATCACATCATTTTCATGCACAGCGATGTCTACAAATTCTGCCTGAGGATCAATCGATCGCTCAAGTAGAGACATCGCCTTGGTCGGCACGACGGTCGCCTTGGACGGAGCTTCGGGCGTACCATGTTTTTCGCAAGCGGCAGTCGCAACTGCCAGGCGACGGCTATCGGTCGCCGCCAGCGTGACCATGCCTTCATTGAATTCCAGCAACAGGCCGCCAAGAGCGTAACGCGTGCTTTCCGTATCAGTCGCGAATGTTGTCCGGCGAATCATCTGACGAAACACGGGAGCCGGAACGCGAAAATAATTCTCATCGCTGAATTGAGGAACCGGCGGATATTCCTGCGGGTCTTCTGAAGTCAGGCGAAACTTCGCCGACGCGGCTTTCAGAGTAATGTTCTGTTCATCTATCGTGAGTTCAAGCTGCTCATCCTGCAGTTCGCGAAGAATGGACGACATTCGCTGAGTCGGCAACAATGCATCACCAGTGGAACTTGTCGTCACGCCGCTGACCGCGTAGCGAATGGCCATTTCCTGATCAGTCCCAACCAATTCCACACCAGTACTGGTCACAGACATGAAGACATTTCGAAGTATGTCTTTGGGCGTTCGCGAAGGAACGGCGGAGGCAGCAATGGAAAATGCGGACGAAAACAACGCTCGGTTGCAAGACAGTTGCATGTGTAACCCTGTTCCGGAAATCAAATTCACTCACGTCCGCGAATCGACGTAGCTTAACTGCGACCCGGCAAACCGAACTCACGCGAATTCGGCTAAACGTTACCTGGAAGATCTCATTTTGCGGACGGCGGATACTAACAGATTTGGCCCCGATGCGGTATGGTTCAGCCTGTCAGATTGCCACCTTCTACAAAGGTTTGGAAGGAACTTGTTTCGCTCAGAAAACGCTGCAAATTTGGCATTTGTTTGCAGTACAGAGATGTGTCGCAAATCGCAGGATAATCCGGTCCCAATTTCCTGACGGCGGGTCAACCTTGCAGCCGGATTTGTGAGGAACGTCTCAAGGCCCTAGAATTCCGGCGGATTTGCTGCCAGAACTTGCTGCAAATCCCCTTGTCTTCCATCACTCTAATGAAAGCTGAAATCGCGATGACTCGTCGCATTTGGAATTTCTCCGCCGGTCCGGCCGTACTTCCTGAAACCGTCCTTGAAGAAGCTCGCGAAAACCTGCTGTCGCTGGGCAATACGGGTATTGGCCTCTGCGAACACTCGCATCGTGGCAAACCGTTCATGGCTGTGGCCGCCGAAGCCGAAGCACTTTGCCGCGAACTCGCCTGTATTCCGGACGACTACGCCGTTCTGTTTCTTCAGGGTGGAGCATCAATGCAGTTTTCGATGATTCCCCAGAATCTGCTCCCCGCAGATCGCACGGCGGATTACCTGATCACCGGAGCATGGGCAGAGAAAGCTCTGAAGGAAGCGAAGTCCATCGGTAAGACACATGTAGTCTGCACCAGCAAGGACACGAACTTCAACTACATCCCGGCAGCCTGCACATACAGCGACAATCCGGTGTATGTTCACTTCACGTCCAACAACACGATCTTCGGTACGCAGTTCACAAGTGAACCAGTCGGCGTGCCAGATTCTGCGTTTTTAGTCTGCGACGCCAGCAGTGACATCTTCAGTCGTCCGATTGATATTCGCAAGTATGGCCTGATCTACGCAGGCGCTCAGAAGAATCTCGGCCCCAGCGGAGTGACGCTGGTCATCATTCGCAAAGATCTGGTCGAAGCTGGCAACAAAAATCTGGCGACAATGCTGCAGTACCGGACTCATGCCGATAATGAATCCATGTACAACACGCCGCCCACATTCGGCATCTATCTGATGATGCTGGTGTTCCGCTGGATCAAGTCCAATGGTGGACTCGCCGCAATGGAAACACACAACAAGGCGAAGGCCGCGAAGCTGTACGATTATCTGAAGCAAAGCTCGCTCTTCAAATCGACTGCGAAAGCTGGCAGCGGATCATTGATGAATGTCACATTCGTCACGGGCAACGAAGACAAAGACAATGCCTTTGTCAAAGCCGCTGAAGCCAAGGGTTTCAGCGGGCTCAAAGGACATCGCAGTGTCGGCGGGATGCGAGCCAGCATCTACAACGC
>JBDNFT010000844.1:0-3712 GCA_041689695.1 Planctomycetaceae bacterium
ATTTTAGAAAACTGCGAGAATGATTTTGCGAGGAAGCAGACGGATGAATCGAGGGCCGCTTTGATGGGGGCCATATAGCCGTAGTTTTCGGCGGCCATGCGTGTCGTCGAAATTGAAATTGTGACGACACTGCCGCTGGCCGGGTCAAGCATCGATCTGAAGCTCTCCGCCAAGGCGATCAGAGAAAAGCACGAGATATTTGCCGCTTGCAAAAATGCAGATCGCGGAGTCTGGTGGAACGGCAACCAGCCTGCGGAAAAATCCGCAAACGCAATGGAATGGACGATTCCATGAAGAGTGTCTGTCGTTGCTGCAACCGCGTCACGCAGCGCGTCAATCTGATCCTGGTGTTCAACATCGCAGACGATGATCGTTGCGTCTGGAAAGAGCTTCTTCACCGAATCCGCACGGGCATGAGAGCGGACGGACAGCACGACCTTTGCTCCGGCGTCCTGCAGAAGTTTTGCCGTATGGAACGCCACGCTCTTTCGATTTGCGACTCCGGCCACAAGAATCGTTTTGCCAGTGAGTTGCAGGAAATCCATTTTTCGGAACCTTGAATACTAAATTTTGGTACTTGCGAAGTACAGCGTCTTGCCATCCGGCGACCAATCGTTGCCGTGGTTGTGGCGGTCCGAGGGCTGGCCTTCCAGTAGAGTCGGCTCGCCTTTGGTTTCGAAATCGTAGACGTACAACTGAGCGGGCCTGCCGTCCGCGGCACCGCGGGGAATAATCAGCCTGCGTCCATCCTTTGACCAGCCGATGTCCGGGTTGAAACCTTCGGCATTGCAGCATATCTGCAGATCCGGCTCGGGGCCGTCCGCCGAGAATGTAGCGAATTCAGTCTTGCCGTTTGGCCGTCTTCCGAGCACACAAATGCGGCTGTCGTCCGGAGACCATTCCGGGTTGTGCATGATGTAAACATACGGTGACTTACCGTCGCCGAAGACTTCGCGGCGAACTCCTGAACGGACATCCTGCACAATTAGATCTCTACCTTTGACGAAAGCGAGGCTTTGTCCATCGGGAGACCATGTAATCGCCCATCCGTTGGGTTCAATCTGACGTTCGCGTTCCTCGTTCACTCTCCCAATGAAGCATCCTCCACTATAGCGAGAGAAGGCAATCCAGCGGCCATCTGCGGACCATGTCGGCATCGCTCCCGTGCCAAGGTCCGATACGATACCGGTCTTCAGGTGAATCAACAGCAAGTGAGCATCGACATTGGTTTGGCCATGCTTCCAGCCATCAACGCCGATCCATTCTCCGTCCGGCGAAACTTCCGGCGAATTAATGATGGGGAAATGCGGAACCGATGCCACCGTTCGCAGATTTGTACCGTCACCATCGATCGCCATGATCACTGTCGCCGGTCCGTCGTCCACTGACAGAGGCACATCGGCTTCAACCTGCCGAAACTGTTTTCCAAGAACCCCCGCCGGTTCTTGGGCGGGCAACGAACCGGTCGTTGCGATCAGACCGATCAATGTAAGCGTGGAAGCGAGAGACATTCGCATGGTTGATTTCGTTGTCGAAAGCCCAAGCGTGATTACGAAGATAACTCCGGAACTGATCTTCATGGGATACCTTAGAGCGTGCCGAATACAAAACACAAGACCCACTGACAGCGAGAACCTGCACACTGGATTTTATCGAGTTAGAGTCCGCATCACAACTGATTCAATTCGTCGGTGGAATCATCGATCCCTTGTCGATTCCTACTATTCCCGCAGCCTGGGCATGTGCCAGTCGATGCAAAGCACGGAAGTCCGTGAAAAATGAAGATCGCCAGCATGCCGACAATGAACCACGCCCGAAACACTCGATAAGACTCGCCTTGTTCGGCAAAGACCAGTGTAATCAATGCAGCGCTTACGATAACAATTGGCAGCAAGACAGCAAAGATTTTTAGATGGTACAGGAAAGGTGTTCGGCCGATCCTAGTTGTAATGGTATTCTGGTCTGAGGTCATCTTTCGTTCCTTAAGAATAGTCCCGATATAGAATCCGGCTTTCAATTGGATTGTGGGACAGCGGTATAGTTCCATTTGGGGAGCAGTTCATCAAACTGGATGGCCAAAATTTGCTTGAGGCCGACGGCCTTGGCTATTGGAACGAATGGGCCGTTGGGCCGGAATGGCAGGGAGTCGCCACGTTGTCGTTTCTTTTCATTTGCAATCCGCTCAATTTCACAACCGTTTTAGTTGCGAAATTCCTTCGCGGCACCCGACAGCCAGTCGCTCGTCGTGTTAAGGTTCGCCTCTGAAAACATATATCACAGTCAACGAAAAGAACCCGGCAAGTACAAAGACTTGCCGGGCTCTCAAGGAGGAAGGTTAAATTGTCTTCTGTTAGTCGAAGACTTCCGTCATTGACGTCAGGCGGAAGCCGCCGAGAAGTCCTTGTTTCTGAGGTCCGGCACTTCGAACGACCTTGTGACCGGCAGCTGAAGTGTACTGTGGACCTGAATACGAGTAACCGTTGTTAAAGCTTTGGCAGGATGATGGTGCCGGAGCGTATGATGCTCCGTGATACGCTTGGTAACCGTGTCCTCCCGGCGGGCAGACACGCGAGTGGAAATTGCCTGGCACCGGAACTGGTGGCATCAAGTCATTGCGAGTTTGCCATGTTGGCACTTTGTTGTAGTAGTAACCCAGCTGAGTTGTGTCGGTTGGTTGATAAACCGTCGGGTATCTGGCGACGAAGCCACCGCCCGGAGTTCCATAGGCATGCTGTGGAAGATAGGAGCCGTACCAGCCTCCATCGTAGTTGACGGGGTAGTGAGCCGGAGGAGCCCAGCCTGCGTCAGGAAAGGCTTTTGTGGCACAGCATTGAGCTGCACAGGATCGTGGGAAGAGTGGTCGGGTCCACATGGATGCGCAACGGGAACCATGTGGTTCGCGGCATTGTTGAACCGACTGACATAACTGTCGGCGACCACCTCGATGGTTGCAGGACTGGCCACTATTCCAATCGACTGACTGGTAAATCCCTTCCGATTGGTCGCCGCCTTGATTGCAGTCACAACCCCGTGACTGGCCGAGTGAATAACTGGCCGTTGTCATACAGGATGCGACTGCCAGAAGACCAAGAGCAAAACGTTTCATAATGTTTCTCCGAAGGTTCAGAGCAATAAATTGACAGCAACTGGCTTTTCAACGACGTGATTGAGAGTCTAAAACGACTTACCAGGTCTGATGCGGCAGGCGTTGCGGTGATGTTTGTGGATTGTAATTCCCGATCGTTGTGATTCGGCTGGCAGGAATGCCGGAACTGTAGTTGTAAGTGTGGTTAACATTCGGTGCTAACGGCACAGTGATTGGCATCCCGTATCCCTGGGCCGCATAGATCTGAGTATCATTCGGGTTCACATAGTCGGGTTGATTTGCATAGGTCATGTGATACGTGCCAATTGGAGGACATCCCTGGCCACAGCAGCCCGATGGAATCATCCAGCCGAATAGCTTGTCGGCCAGTCGAGCATTCTTGTTGTGGAAGCTCATGGCGTGACCGCGATAAAGGTCGCGACACGCCGATCCCGTACCGGAATCCACTGAATGAGCAAAGACGGTTGTTCCGTCATCGCAACCTGTGGCTCCGTTGCGACCATTGCGTCGTCGTCCTCCAGATCGATCACGACACTGGCAGCGCGAACTCTGACAGTCCTGACACCAGCACGCTGGCATACCGTTCGAGTTGCACGATCCAAAGAC
>JBDNFT010000845.1:0-4209 GCA_041689695.1 Planctomycetaceae bacterium
CACAGGGCCTGTGGAGGTCTGTCGATACGCACCGGACATCACGATGAGTCGATGCAGTTTCTTCAGACTCCAGCCTTCACTGACAAACCAATCCGCCAGCCAGTCCAGTAGCTCTGGATGCGACGGTAAATCCGCTCGAGTGCCAAAGTCACCCGGCGTTGCAACCAATCCGCTGCCGAAATGATGCGCCCAGACTCGATTGACAATCACACGCGCCGTGAGCGGATTCTGCGGATTGATGATGGCTTTTGCCAATTCGTAACGGCCGCTGCCGTGCTGAAACGGCTGACGATCCGGGCCACTCAGGAGTTTCAGAAACTGCCTTGGCACTTCGTCGCCCTTTTGTGCCGAATTGCCACGTTTGAAAAT
This sequence comes from Planctomycetaceae bacterium, assembly GCA_041689695.1. Taxonomy (GTDB): domain Bacteria; phylum Planctomycetota; class Planctomycetia; order Planctomycetales; family Planctomycetaceae; genus SXXK01. The sequence continues at coordinate 370 of JBDNFT010000845.1, forward strand.
GCGAGGCGTCATCGGGACCTCTCGATCTTCCAGCACCACCGCATAGGGCTGCGGAATGGCAGCGTTTATGACATAGCGATCGACTTCTCCCTGTAATTTCCAAAGTTCACTGCAGGCACCAGAATCGACGTCGTATTCCGTATGCACAACAGGCTCATCCGGCACGACACACGGAGAACCGACGGCATACATCACCTGACGTATTTCTTCCTCCGCCGCATCGTCCAGACGCGTCGGCGCTGCGGTGCCAGCATCACTTGCCGTCTTCTGCAACGCGATCCATTTCGATTCAATCTGTGTGAACAACGCCGCATACCGATCAATCATATCAGCCCGCGAATCCGGTGGTGTGGCAAACGCTGCCGCCACAATTGGATTTGTATTCTGCGGCAACGCAGATCTTCCTGACTCAGAATTGGCATCAGAGCCCTGTGCGCCCTGTTCCAGATACGCATGCCATTCCGTGAAGACGGGGTGATTTCGGCGTTTTCCGTTCGCCAGAAAATCACGCCATCGGTGTACAAATGAAGGCAGCAGATCACTCGTCGCAAGGATTTGATCGAAACCTTCTTCCGGATATTTTCCCAGTTCAAACTGAGCCCGCAGATAATCGCCAATTCTGTTGCGGACTCTTTCACTTGTCGTGCGACGATGTTGCTGCAGCGTGCTATTCAGTTTTTCCAGCCGAGTGTTCAGTTCCCTCTGAAACGTCTCGTCTGGAGGGGCTGCTGTTGGTAACGGCAGAATAATTTCGCGGCTGCTGGCAAACACACCGTAGAGCGAATAGTAGTCCGCTGTCGGAATCGGATCGTATTTATGATCATGACACCGCGCGCACCCCACGGTGAGCGACATCGTGCCGCGTGTCACCACGTCGATTCGATCGTCGTAGATGTCTCGTTGCACGCCAAGGAATCGACGTCCCAACGTCAGAAATCCCATCGCGGCGAGATCATTTTCGCTTCGATCAGAGACCTGATCTGCCGCAATCTGCAGCATTAGAAATCGGTCGTATGGCATGTCGGCGTTGTACGCATTCACAACCCAGTCACGATAGGCCCAGGCATGCACCCAGAAGCGTTCTTCCCGAGCGTACACATAACCTTTTGTGTCCGAATATCGAGCCACGTCCAGCCAGTGGCGCGCCCATTGTTCACCATGTGAGGGCGACGCCAGCATTCGATCGACAAGCTGACCATAGGCTTCAGTGGAATCATTCTTTGTACTTGCCGCGGCCACTGCAAACTCGGCCACGTTATCCGCTGTCGGTGGCAATCCGGTTAAAGAATACGACAACCGCCGAACCAATGTGCGACTATCCGCTGCAGGCGAAGGACTTAACCCCGCGTCGATTAACCGTTCTGCGATGAAATGATCAATTGGATTCTGAAGAAAATCTTTTCGGATTCCGTGAGTTGAAGCAGCGATTTCCGGAATTTCAGGCTTTACAACTGGCTAAAACGCCCAGTGATTCGCCGCACGATCTTCGCTCGTGGACTTGATCATTGCCGATTCTTTCGGCCACTTCGCACCGGCCTGAACCCACAGTGTCAGAGCATCAACGGCCGCCGCCGGAAGTTTGCCCTTCGGCGGCATTTGAATATCGCCTTGATATCCGATCACCTGAAGCAACAGACTCGAATTCGCATCATCAGCCGCAATCACCGCGCCAGAATCGCCACCTTGTTGAAGCCCGGACGCTGTATCCAGACGCAAGCCTCCCGATTGCTTTTCTGAGCCGTGACATGCAATGCAATGTTCCGCTAACACCGGGCGAACATGGTTTTCGAAATAAGATTCGTCATCATCTGCTGTCACAAAACGTGCGTTCGTTACGCATGCAAACAGAGACAGCAGCACAAACAGAAACAACCGTCGGGTCATGTCCGTAACTTCCTGTGCAGAATTTGGCGGGATTGATAAAAGGTGGGATCAACATCTGATGATACTGATGAATGGGCATTCACAGAACAACCACATTCTACCGTATTTCAGTCCACTTCGCACGTGCGAAAAAGATTCTGCCACGGTTGCCCCAGTTTGCACCTCAGCGTAAATCGATGTCAAAACCACGCAGACAAGTCTATTTCTTGACCGCGTGAAGTATAAATGCCCCCGCTGCGTCCCTGGGATTGAAAGAATGACCGCCAATCTGTCGATGCGCCGATTGCAACTGTTTACTGACAGCATAAAATACAACCTGCCATGCTTTGATATTCACCAAAAGGGTTGACCATGACTTTTGAATCTGACCCGAGTGCTCCGAAACACATTGTCCGCCGTGATTTCCTGCGACAACTTTCCGCAGCGTCCGCAGCAGCACTGGCAGCTTCAGCACCGCGTGCGCTGAAAGCGGAACAGCATCTTTCGGCATTTCACCCCACCGCGACTGCTGATGCATGCATTCTGATCTGGATGGGTGGCGGCATGGCTGCTCCGGATACGTTTGATCCAAAACGATACGAGCCGTATCGCCATGGTCTACCCGTGAAAGACATGCTCAGCACGTTTCCGTCAATCGAGACATCCGTAAGCGGTCTCAAAATCTGCAGCGGGCTTCCGCATATTGCAGAAGTTATGGATCGCGCCACCTTGATTCGTTCTGCTGTGCAACCGGATCTCGGCAGTATTCTGCATTCAAGGCATCAATATCATTGGCATACGGGATATGTGCCGCCTCAGACAGTGGCGTGTCCGCATATTGGTGCATGGATCGCGAAGGTTCTGGGGCCGGTCAATCCTGTCATCCCTGCATTCATCAACATCGGGCAACGGCTGGAGGGCGTTGGCGAGAGTGAAGAATTGAAAGCCTTCACGACAGGAGGATTCTTTGGGACAGAGTTTGGTCCCATGAATCTGCCGTTTCCGTCTGATGCCGCTCAATCTGTCCGTCCGCCTGGTTCGATGACGCCCGGACGTTTCACCAGCCGAGACAAACTCTTCCGACGACTCGTTGAGCAAAGTCCGCAGCGGGCCTACATCAGCGATTATCAGCAGGAGTCGATGTTGCGGTCATTCGACAATGCGTATCGCCTACTGAGTTCTGATCATCGCGCGGCATTTGATATCAGTCTGGAGCCGGAAGTGAGTCGAACACCATACGGCGACACTCGTTTCGGGCAGGGCTGTTTGCTGGCCCGACGCCTTGTGGAATCCGGTGTACGATTTGTGGAAGTGACGACTGAGTACGTTCCATTTCTGCATTGGGATACTCACACCAGCGGTCACGAAACGATGGAACGCATGCACCACGAAATAGACTTGCCCATCGCGCGGCTGATTCGTGATTTGGAACTTCGCGGAATGCTTGATCGCACATTGGTGGTCATCGCATCAGAATTCAGTCGCGATGCCTTGATCGAAGGTGTGCCGGGTTCGACGGCGGCTGATCAGGCAACGGATCGCGTTGACCTGATCACGGAAATTAAACACTATGGCCTGCATCGACACTTCACAGGCGGAACAAGCGTGGTCATGTTTGGCGGCGGTATGAAGCGAGGATTCGTTTATGGCAAAACGGCTGATGAAAGGCCTTTAATTGCAGTTGAAAATCCGGTATCCATCGAGGACCTGCACGCCACGATCATGACGGCGATGGGGATCAGTCCGCAGACTGGTTTCGACATCGAAGGCCGACCGTTCTACGTGACGAAAGACGGACAAGGGAAAGCCGTGCAGGAATTATTCGCTTAGTTGCTGATCATTGCGTCGCCGACTTGAGTTTGCAGGTACCCAGGTATTCGCGCTGGTGATCTGAATTTCGTGTGCGTCTTTGGCGGAGATCGGCTGATTGGTCCCGAGCATCGTTGTCGATCGCGACTTACCGGCAATGCGCGGCTC
>JBDNFT010000846.1:0-1889 GCA_041689695.1 Planctomycetaceae bacterium
ATCTGCTGAAAGAACTTCAACAAAACTCCCGCCGCGTCCGGGCCCAGCCAGTTGGGTAACTCATTGACCGGATTGTGCCCGCCAAAGACTTCTTTGACGACTCCGCCTTTCAGGTCTCGATAGGTGTGAAACACGTGCAGCAGATAATCGCGATCGGTCAGGCCGGGTTGATGCCGAAAGAACAGTTCGCGTCCGTCTTTGGCTCGTTGGAGACGATTGTCGGTGGCTTCAGGGGAATGGGATTTATGGGAGTCATGGGATTTATGATTCCCATGATTCGCATCATTCCCATTGACCGCCTGACCGACAGGCCCGGCAATCAACGGAGTTTCATACAGCCGATTGTCTTCCAGAAACCGCACAAACACACAACTGAGCACCCAGGCTGCGGCAACCTGTGTGGCATAGTCATCCAGCCAGTCGGTGTAGTTCTGAGCCGTCCGTTTAGCCTCCGACGCTTTCTTAAATTCCGCCTGCAGCCATGCACCCACCTCCGGCACATCTTTCGACGTGCTGCGTTGAATCAGATCCGCCTCCAGTTGACGGAGCAGGGATTGGAGATCGGAAAGAAGAGCAGCTCGGTTGATCATGGTGTTCAGTTTTCAGTTGGCAGTCGTCAGCGTTTTAAAAAAGGGGTCGGGAACCAATAGCCAAATGGCCCGAAGGGTGCTGCGCACTATTGGTTCCCGCCCCCTTTTTTAAAACCCGTGCAGTGTAACGGGCATTCAGCCGATCAACAGCGTCATGGGCCTCCCCCGGCAATTCCGCGTTCGACCTCGGCGATTCAGCTTATGCGGTATTGCGGCAGGTTTTCACTTGAACAATGCGTGAATACGCGATGGGTCGCGGATTTCTTCTTCGTTCAAAATGATCGTCAGCTTCGCCAATTTCTTTGCTTTGGCGTTTGGGAATTTCGGCCCACCCTGAAGCGGATTTCGGATGCCACAATGCCCAATGTCACCTCCGGTGATCGGCGAAAACTCGACTTCGAATTCGAATGATTGAACATCGCGGACCAGAAAGGCACAAACTTGCCAGCCAGTCGGGTCAATCTGTTGGCTTCGGAGATGTTCCAATAGCTCAATTGGCGACGTTAATCGAAGCAGCGAGCATGACAGGGCATCTTCATTGTCCCGCACCGACATTATTGATGATGCGGCGCGAAGTCGTCCAGTCCCGGTCGGTGCGACTGTCGCAAACGAATCGGACGATGGAGGAACTCTCCGAATCAGGATGTCATCACTCAGAATTTCCTGCGTGGGCTGCGACATTCGCCACCCGTTAAGCCGTCGTTAGTAACACGGCAATTTGTGCTGGGTACTGCGTGAATCCCTGTTGGTCGATTTTGGGATTTTCATCATCGGAGAAACAGTACTGCAATTCTCCAGTCGGCAGCATTTCAATTTCCAATTCACGGGTGCCGCTTTTCCAACTCCACGTTAACGCGGCATGGCCGCTCGGGGTTGCAGACACAGCAGGCTCACAAATCCCGGTGACGCCAGCAAGCTCACTTACAAGCTGGAGCGCTGTTTCAATGGAACCAATATCCACTGGGTTTGCCCCGTAGCTATCCCAACCCACCTTCAGATCTCTGAGTTTCAGAATCTTACTCCTGGTGGCGTTCAGCCACGATCGACTTTCAGTCCGCGATAGCAAATACAGTCCTTCCGTATGCTGCACGCTGAATCTTTCTGCCTGGAATGCAGCTTCTTCCCGAGTCCATGCTGTTGAAGGTTGCATCATTGCTCTCCCCATCGCTCTTTCCGAGACTTCTCGGTGGTCAGACTTACGAAACTCTTCACAACCCATTCGTGTGCCAGGTACAGGGCAGGTGGGACATTCCCACAGATCGTTCTTGCCGTAATTTTCAAAACGACTGCGTCTCTTTG
>JBDNFT010000847.1:0-5282 GCA_041689695.1 Planctomycetaceae bacterium
GAAAGCAGGGATGTCTGGGTTGTCGTAATCTTCGCGCTGGTGTCCGGTATGTTGACGATGACGACACCGTTGGCGGTCGAGGCATTGGTCAATACGGTCGCCTTTGGTCGGTTTCTGCAGCCGGTGATTGTGCTTTCTTTGATGCTGTTGGCGTTCCTGATTTTTCAGGCTGCGATGAAAACCGTGCAGACGTTCGTTGTTGAAATCATCCAGAGACGTCTTTTCGCACGAGTTGCTGCGGACTTGTCGTTTCGACTTCCTCGTACGCGCGTTGAGGCTCTTGACGATAAGTATGCGCCAGAGCTCGTCAACCGTTTCTTCGATATTGTCCTGGTGCAGAAGATCAGTGCTCAATTACTTCTCGACGGGATTTCGCTCGTCTTGGGCATCGCTGTCGGTATGGCTGTGCTCGCGTTTTATCATCCTTATCTGCTGGCAATCGATGTCGTACTGGTCCTGGCAATCCTGTTCATGATATTTGTATTGGGATTCGGTGCGGTCAAAACCAGCATCAAGGAATCCAAGGCGAAGTATGCGATGGCCGCCTGGCTGGAAGATCTGGCGCGATGTCGCACGACTTTCCGCTATGACGGTGCGGCCGGATTTGCCCTGGAACGTGCAGACCATCTGATCTACGACTATCTGACTGCACGCAAGAAACATTTCAGGGTGCTGATGCGGCAGATTATTTTTACGCTGCTGTTGCAGGCGCTGGCCAGTACTGGCTTGCTGGCAATTGGTGGGTGGCTGGTTATTTCCGGCCAATTGTCCCTGGGACAGCTGGTCGCGGCGGAGTTGATCGTGGCCGTTGTGGTTGGTTCGTTGGCTAAGCTCGGCAAGCACATTGAGAGTTTTTATGACCTGATGGCATCCGTCGATAAACTCGGTTCACTGTTTGATCTGCCGATCGAGCGTACGGATGGTCTGCTGACGATGGGCTCGGGAACCGGAGTTGCGGCCAAGGACGTTTGCTATTCGCTGCCGGATGGACGTGAGGTCATGAAGGATTTTTCCTTGACAATCAAGTCCCGGCAAAAGGTGGCCATTACCGGTCCCAGCGGCTGTGGCAAAAGTTTGTTTTTGGACATGCTGTTCGGGCTCCGGGAACCAACGTCGGGGTTGGTGACTGTGAATGGCATCGATCCGCGCGATGTGCGTCCGGATGTACTGCGAAGGCATGTCGCTCTGGCACGTGATATAGAAATCTTTGATGGGACGATTGCAGAAAATGTGCATCTGGAGCGCCCCGACATCAGCATCGGCGATGTCCGAACGGCATTGGAAATTGTGGGCCTGCTGCCAACGATTCAACAACATCCGCAAGGTCTCGACACGCACTTGACGCCCTCAGGAGCGCCATTGACAACAAGTCAACTGCGTTGCCTGATGATAGCACGCGTGATCGCGGGCGCGCCTGAGATCGTGTTGTTGGACGAAATCATGGACAGCTTGTCTGACGATGGTTCCGCACAGATTCTGCAACGAATCATTGATGCGGAAACACCGTGGACGATTTTGCTGGTGACAAATCGAGACAAGTTAAAATCAATGATGGATCAGGTGATTCAGGTTTCAGGAGCACAACCATGATAAATCCATCCACAATCACTGATGCATCGATCGCTGCAACACCTGGCCGTCGCCGATCGATATTCACCCCGGTTGCCTACAATGATACTTTGATGCCATCGCTGCAGTTGGTGAAATCATCACGCCTCGCGCGGCAAGTTGCAGCGGTGCTGTTGGTGCTTTTAGTCGCAACAATTGCGCTGATGGCTTTCGCCCCGTGGCAACAGACAATCACTGGTGCTGGCTACGTCATCGCCTATGCGCCGCGCGAACGGCAGCAGGTGCTGGAAGCGACAATCAAAGGCCGCATCTTCCGCTGGAACGAAGATCTTGTTGAGAACTCGCGTGTGTCAAAAGGAGAATTTATCGCTGAAATCCGTGACCTTGACGATTTATTTTCTTCACGGCTGCAGGGACAACTGGATACCACTGCGGCCGTTCTGAATGCATCTCAGAAGATCGTTAAAGCAACTGACGGGCAACTGGAGGCATATAAGCGAGTGCAGATAGAAATTGAAGCGGCTCAGGATGCCTATGTGCAATCGGCCACAGAAAAAGTCACGGCGGCCGAACAGAAACTTGCAATTGCCGCAGCCGCGGTTCCGCAACTACAGCCGGCTTATGATCGGGCAAAAATGCTTGAAGCTGCTGGTAACATCGCGTTGGAAAAGCTGCAGGAGATTGAACGTAAGTTGCTCGAATCGGAGAGTAAAGTTTTAGAGGAAAAGGCCAATGTTTCTGCCGCCCGCGCGGAACTGCGCGGGAAGCAAAGCGATCGATTAGCTTACATGCACAAAGCCGAAGCCGACGTGCGTTACTACGAAGGCGCGCTCGATAAAGCGAAAGCCGAGGTGTCCAAGGCAGAGAAGGAACAATTCGAAATGAAGTCCAAAGTCGCGCGACAAGATGCACAGGAAATCGTTGCGCCGTTTGATGGCTACCTGGTGCGTTTGAGTGCGAATTCAGGTTCGCAGATGGTGAAGGAAGGCGATCCGATCTGCACGATCGTGCCTGAAACGAAAGATCGTGCGGTGCAGCTTTGGCTGGACGGAAATGATGCACCACTTGTGGCTGCCGGACGTCATGTGCGATTGCAGTTTGAAGGCTGGCCTGCCATCCAGTTCGCCGGTTGGCCATCAGTCGCTGTCGGCACGTTTGGAGGAACGGTTGTGTCAGTCGATATGGTGGATAACGGCAAAGGGAAATTTCGCTGCCAGATTCTGCCGGACAAGACTGAAGTGAATCAATGGCCTCAGGATCGGTTCCTGCGCCAGGGAGTGCGAGCGAACGGCTGGGTGCTGCTGGAACAGGTGCCGCTGTGGTTCGAAGTCTGGCGAAAACTCAACGGATTCCCACCGACCGTTGATGTGGAGTCTTCAATGTACTCGGTCGAGAAGAAAGACGACGCTGAGAAGAAGTAGCACCAATGTACCCATTGCGATCCGCGTGATGAAGGGGGGGGGGAGCGATGACGGCTACATTCGATCGTGCCGATCGTTCCGGCAATAACGATTTCGCTGTAAACCTATTGCGAATCCAACGCTAACGCGCAATGGTTTTCCGTTGTGACAAGTTTCTGCCATCCGATGACTAAGACAATGAAGGCGCTAAGCGCTACTCTGTGAGTCTGAATCGTCACGGAAGATCTTTGAACATGCGCAGAATCTGCCGCATCATGATTGCCGCAATCCTGCTTTCCGGTTGCGCGACTTCAAAGAAGTCGACTTCGGTTGCTGAGGCCGAACGTCCGTATCAAGATTTGTCCGAGCAAATCGCAGCAAAGCAGGCGAGTGATGACACCATCCAACTCACCAGCTTTCAGAATGACGTTGCAAACGACAAGGCGGACACTCCAGTATCGAAATCAGATTCTCCTGAATCCGCCGCTGATGATAGATTCGCCGCTGATGATAGATCAGCCGCTGATAACAGATCAGCCAATGGCGAGTTAGAAAGCGCCGCGCCGGGGAAAGCGCTAGATGCAGAACCACACGCCGTACAGTTTGATGAAGTGGTCAGTTCTGTCTACCGCAGCTACCCGATGCTGGAGGCGGCACTCCTGAATCGCAATATCGCTCTGGGGCAACAGGTCGGGGCGTCGGGCGCGTTTGACCTGAAGCTCAAGGGCGGCAGTGAAAACGGGCCGCAGGGATTTTATCAAACATACCGGCAAAGCATCGGCGTCTTGCAGCCGACCTACTGGGGCGGCGAAGTGTTCGCGGGTTATCGAGTTGGTCGCGGCGACTTTCAGCCATGGTATCAGGAACGTCAGACCAACGGCAGCGGCGAATTCAAAGCGGGCGTGCTGGTTCCGCTCGCTCGAAACCGTGACATTGATGCTCGACGTGCTGAACTCTGGAAAGCCGGATACGGACGTAATCTGGCGGAGCCCGACATTCAGGCTGCATTAATCAGCTTTGTCCAGGACGCATCGTATGCCTACTGGGACTGGGTCGCTGCGGGCGAAAACCACCGCATTGCAAAACGGATTTTCGCTTTGGCGGATGAACGCACAGATCGGATCGAAGCGCAGGTGAAGGCAGGTTTTCTCGATCCTCCGGAACTCACCGACAACCTGCGACTGGTCGCCATTCGCGAAGCCAAGGTCGCCGACACACGTCGAAAGATGGAACAGACGGCAGCCAAACTCTCGGTGTACTGGCGAGATTCTCAGGACAATCCCATCGTCGCCACGGAAGCACAATTGCCCGGTTTTCCGGAGGTGACACTGGTCGAAGACGATCTGGGGGCCAACATTCAACAGGCGCTCTCGCAGCGGCCTGAACTCCGAGTGCTGGACCTAATGCGGCAGCAGATTCAGGTAGACTATGCAGAAGCTGTCAATCAGCTTCAGCCCGAAGTGAACGCGGTGTTGTGGGGATCTCAGGATGTCGGCGATCCGACAAGTTCGAAAGGAGACAAGTCACCATTTGAAAGTGAAGCCTCTGTGTATCTGGACGTTCCGATACAGCGCCGTAAGGCGCGTGGCAAGATGACGGAGTCGCAGGGGAAGATCGCACAGTTGTCGGCCAAGCGTCGCATCACGGCTGACAAGATCAGCATTGATGTTCAGATGGCCCACTCTGCGCTGCGATCCGCGTGGGAACAGGTCGAACGCACGCGGGAAGCAGTGGCGTATGCCGAAGATCTTGCCGCGATTGAACGCGCCAACGAGGAAGCCGGGGCGTCGGACATGCTGAAGGTTTCTCTACGTGAACAGTACGCCGTGGAATCGGCAGAGAAAAACGTCGAAGCCCTGAAACTCTACTTCGAATCTCAGGCCGATTATCGTGCTGCGATGGCCGAAGATCAGATCGATCGGTGAATAGCTTCCATGACGGAGTGATTGTCATGGATTCAGTTCTGGGTGAATCGGCGAATGTCACCGACGTCACAATCCTGAATCCAATCATGGGCAAAGATTATGACGATGACAAGGTCTCGCTGCTGGACGTTCTGGCCGAAGATGCCTCAGGGCAAAAACTAAACATTGAAATGCAGACGACTTTGCCTGCGGGGATTTTTCAGCGTCTGGCGTACTATACGGCAAGTTTGTACGTGGAGCAGCTGAAGGCACAAGCAGCCGGTGCCATGCACCGGCTGAACGTTTGCAGCGGCTGAACGTTGGGAAGTTTTTAACGCAAAGGCGCAGGGGCGCAAAGATGCAAAGGAAGCGGCAGGGCATCAGTGAAAATGTGTGGCAGGTCTGCAAC
>JBDNFT010000848.1:0-5209 GCA_041689695.1 Planctomycetaceae bacterium
GGCCAAGGCGAAAAGTGGAACGCTGATTCGTGGGTCATTCCGATGTTGGCGGGTGTCGATGCTGCCGTCAGCCAGTCCGCAAACTGTAAGCTGACGTCACTGACAGCGTCGGAGGCTATTGTGGAATTTGAAGGGACAGCCGAAGGCGCGGTCGTTGGATCTGCAACGAAAGTGACGCTCAAAGGTGAATTTGTCTACGATCGAATCGGAAAGTTCATTCGTTCATTTAATGCGGTGCAGTCCGAGAAACGCCAGCCTGGTCCCTTCAGTCCTGGGTTGAATGTGGATGCGACAATTGAGTGGAAGCAAACTCTCCTGCCCGCAGTCAGTAACCTGCCCGCGACGATGCCCGAAAATGTGCCGGATGAGCGGCAACTCCTGCTGACACTCGCAACGCCCGGCCGCGTGCTGATGCTGCACAATCGCGACTGGCATGTGTTCCACGAGACGGCGGAAATGGTCATGTTACGAATGTCGCATGACGGTGGTTTGGTTGCTCAATGCAATATTTCGCCGTCACCAGCCGTCCCCGCCGGAGACTATACTTCCGAGCAGGAGTATCTTGCGGAAGTGCAGTCTGCATTGGCGGAACGCAAAGGTGCCGTAAAATCCTCGAAGATTCATGACGATATCAACGGCTGGAGAATTCATCATGTGCGAGCGATCGGAAAGGCCAACGAAAAAGCGTTGATCTGGGACTATTTCCTTTGTACCGCAAAGTCTGGTCAGCAACTATCAATGATTTTTTCGTACGCAGAAGAGGATGAGAAAGTCGTCGCCGGTTCACCCGAACAGATGCTGGGAACTTTAACGATCCGCCCCAGTTCATCGAAAGTCGCGCTGCCTCGTTGATTTTGTTTTACATTCTGCACCGCATGAAGTAGCGATCAATTGAAAATACAAGTTCCGGGGCCGATACGATCTTGCCTGAAAAGCGACGACTGGTCTACGATTGGATTGCGTGTTGCATCAGGATCGTGAAGAATCACGGTTCGGGCGAGAACGCAATGGACGTTATTTAACAAAATCGCGGATCGGGCTGTTCCCATCGCGACCAAATAGATTGTCGAAGGAAATTTAGAATGGCAACGCTCAGATCCGTCAGTCGCTGCAGTTTGCTGCTGGCGTTCATGACTCTTGTTCCCGAATCCCTCAAGGCGGCGGACAAGATCGTCCTGACGGCTGAAGACGGAAAGACTGCTCAGATTGTGGCATCAATGGTGTCCAGTCGGCATATCAATCACCCCGAAATCAACGATGCTTTGTCGGAAAGACTGCTGAAGCGATATCTTGAAATATGGGACCCGCAAAAGCTGTATTTCCTGCAGTCCGATATTGATGAGTTTTCAAAGAAGAAGACTTCTTTAGACGACGAACTTCTGAAAGGTGATGTGCAATTCGCCGCAACAGTTTTTGAACGCTTTCGATCCCGCATGGACGTGCGAGCTGCCAAGCTGGATGCCTTGATCGATATCGATCCCGACTTCACCGTCAAAGAAGAAATGATTCGTGACGCCAAGGAAATTCCATGGGCCGCAGATGAGACTGAGCTGGACGAACGTTGGCGCAAGCAGATCAAGTTTGACCTGCTGATGCTGAAAATGGACGACACAGATCTTGAGGAAGCTCGCACACGACTGCACAAGCGATATCGCACGAATCAGGTGTTTCTGGACCAGACAGAATCCCACGAAGTGCTGGAATTGTACCTGTCCTCAATGACGCATTGCCTTGATCCACACTCCACATACATGTCTCCTCAGACGGTGCAAGATTTCCGCATCGATATGGAACTGAAACTTGACGGTATCGGAGCGCGGTTGAAATACGATGACGGCTACACGATTGTCGAAGAAGTCATCGAAGGTGGAGCGGCGTTCACGGATGGCCGTCTGAAAAAGAGTGACAAGATCATCGGCGTCTCATTTGATGCATCAGACAATTTTGTCGATGTCATTGAGATGAAGCTCACGAAGGTCGTGGACATGATCCGCGGCAAAAAGGGAACGCGGGTTAAGCTGAAAGTTCTGGTGCCGAAAGAAGAAGACGAAGAAGAGTCCGCTGGTATCGAACGCCGAACGCGAATTTATGAATTGACTCGAACAGAAGTGAAGATCACTGAAGACGAAGTAAAGGGTAAGATTCTGGAATCGTCAGAATGGATTGACGGACGCAAAGCCAAGGTTGGCGTTTTGCGGATTCCGGCGTTCTACCGCGATTTTCGTGGTGCTTCCCTGGGAGGAAACTTCAAGAGTACCGCTCGAGACGTCAAGGTGGTACTGGACGAATTCAACAAACAGGATGTTCAGGTTCTGATTGTCGATCTTCGTTGGAATGGCGGCGGTGCATTGCAGGAAGCGATCGAAGTTTCTGGCCTGTTCATTCCGAAAGGTGCTGTTGTTCAGGTGAAAGAACCGGATACCGGCGTGCAGGCGTTCGATGATGAAGATCCTGACATGTACTGGCGTCGTCCGATGGTTGTGGTCTGCAATCGATTTTCGGCCTCAGCCTCCGAGATTTTTGCCGGGGCCATTAAGGATTATCGTCGAGGTATTGTTGTCGGTGATCGGACGACTCACGGCAAAGGCACAGTTCAGAACGTGGTTGATGTGGTTAATCGCTCGTCACTGTTTTCATCAAAAGATCTTGGTGCGTTGAAGCTCACCATCAGCAAGTTCTATCGCGTCAATGGCGACAGCACTCAGACGAAGGGCGTAACCTCCGACGTGGTTCTTCCTTCCTTGTTGAACGTGCGTGAAATCGGCGAAGACTCACTAGACAACGCACTGGCATTTGACCGAATCGAACGCGCACAGTATTCGCCATTTTCGGCTCAGGTGACAGATGCGATCGTCTCGCAACTTCAGAAGGAAAGCGAAACCCGATTGGCTAATGATAAAGACTTCACACAGATCAATCGTTTGATTACGAAGTATCTGGAACGCAAGAACGACAAAACAATTTCGCTGAATGAAAGTGTTTTGCGAGCCGAAGAAGATGAATTGAAACAGGAACAAAAAGAGGAAGACGAGGCCGTGAAACAAGCCAACGGCGGCGACAAGAAAGATATCTTCCCGGAAGACTTTTATAACAAAGAACTGGTCAACATCAGCGTTGACTATCTGGAACTGTTGCGAAGTCTGCAAACGGCACGGTCTCAGAAATAACTGCTCGGTCGGCGGATGTCATTTGCAAATAAAGCCCGACGTCTATTTTAAGATGTCGGGCTTTTTTCGTTAGATGCAGTGTTTGAGTGTTCATTATTTCGTCTTGATTGCCGCTGCCAGAGAACTCAACTACGATCTGCAGCATGGCAGCCATTGAAGTCAGGGAGTTGTGTCGCACGTACCGGGTCTTTCGAAAACGCGAAGGTCTATGGGCGTCCGTGCGCGGTTTGTTTCATCGTGAATATGATGTTGTCAGCGCAGTGCGAAATGTCAGTTTTACGATCGAAGAAGGCGAAATGGTCGCGTTCCTCGGTCCAAACGGGGCTGGCAAGACGACGACGCTGAAGCTGCTCTCTGGGTTGGTCGTGCCAACATCCGGCACTGCGACGGTCCTGGGACATGTGCCGTGGAAACGTGAAGACGCCTATCGTCGTCGTTTTTCGCTTGTCACGGGACAAAAGGAACAGCTCTGGTGGGACCTGCCTGCTCAGGAATCCTTCCGACTGCACAAAGAGATTTACCGTATTCCCGCCGCCGCCTATCAGCGGCGACTGGACGAGCTGACTGACTTGCTGGAAGTGCGCCGCCTGATGTCGCAACCCGTGCGTGAATTGTCGCTGGGCGAACGCATGCGAATGGAACTCATCGCCGCCCTGCTGCATAGTCCAGACGTTTTGTTTCTTGACGAACCGACAATTGGTCTGGATGTTGTCAGTCAGCGGCGTGTCCAGGAGTTTCTGCGGCAATACCAGCGTGAACAGCGAATCACAGTAATTCTGACCAGTCACTACATGAAGGATGTCGAAGCGTTGTGCGATCGCGCGATTGTCATCAACAAGGGTATTGTGATTCATGATGGTCCGCTGGCGGCGATCGTTGATCGATTCAGCCGACATAAGATTATCGAACTCCAGTTTTCAGACAACATTGTGCCAGTGGGGCTGGAGCAGTACGGGACAATCCTGGAATCGCGGCCTCCTAAAGTGCGGATTCAAATCGAAAAGCAGCATGTTTCTGAATGTCTGTCGAGTATCCTGAGTCAGCATTCGATTGACGACATCAGTGTTTCCGAACGTCCGTTGGAAGACGTCATCGCCGAGTTGTTTTCTTCTGACGATGCGGCGAGGGCTGAAGAGTGATACCCACATCTGCGCACGCCGAACCATTTACGATCTCTGGTGAAATCCGCGCGAGGCTGCGCCTGAAGTGGCTCATTCTGCGAACCGCGATTGAGGAACGGCTGACGTATCGTGCGGACTTTGCATTTTCGACGCTCATACGTTTTCTGCCCATTGTGACTCAGATTTTTCTGTGGAGTGCGATTTTTCAAAACGCCACTGGCCGCAAGATTCAGGGTTACAACTATGGCGAGATGGTTTCGTATTATCTGCTGGTGATGCTGACGCGTGCGTTTTCGAGTATGCCGGGACTATCGACCGGAATCGCAGGTTCGATCGCTGATGGATCCGTTCGAAAGTATCTGATTCAACCCGTTGATATGCTGGATCATCTGTTCTGGCATCGAGTCGCACATAAGCTGGTGTATTACGCAATTGCGACAGGTCCGTTTGTGTTGGTGTTCTGGTTGTGTCGAGAACACTTGCCGGATTGGCCCGGCTGGCCTGTGATGCTGGCGTTCACGTGTTCGCTGTTGATGTCGTTTGCGGTCGGATTTCTGATTGAATCACTGATTGGTTTGGTCGCGTTCTGGTTCCTGGAAGTCAGCTCACTGATCTTCATTTATATGATGCTCAGCTATTTTCTATCCGGACACATGATCCCGCTGGAATTGCTTTCAAAGTGGATTCCGTTCGTGGATTATCTGCCGTTTCGATATCTGGCCTATACGCCGACAGCAATTCTACTTGGCAAGATTCCGGCGGAACATTTGCCCGTAGAATTGTTGATTCAAGCGGGCTGGATTGCGGGGCTGTTTCTGTTGAACCGCTATGCGTTTCATCGCGGCGTATTGCGATACAGCGCGTTCGGTGGGTAGCAAAGGAAATCAACTCACGCGGCAGATGAACACTTTCAGGTACTCA
>JBDNFT010000849.1:0-4011 GCA_041689695.1 Planctomycetaceae bacterium
AATCGTGCATCAGTCTCCTTTTCGAGATTTTGTTGTTACGTCCTAGGTACTAGCGAGTTGATCTTCTATGTCCCGCAGTGCTGTTCGTGGCGTCTGGTCAGGACTTGTTGCCTTATTGGTTCTTCTGACGTTGCAATTCATAGAACCTCGGAATGGCTTGGCGCTTGAGCGGACGGATTCGTTGCGCAAGACTGTTATCTGCGGCCCCAATGCCGTGTTTATGTTCTTGGTGTTGTGTCGTGTTGATCTTGAAGAAGGGGTGATTGATCACATTGAATGCGGAAATCGGGGTGCATCCCTGTTGCAGTTGAGGGATTTTTGCAACGCGCATGGCCTTTCAACAGAGGTGCGCAGGTTCGATTTTCGCGAAGAGCGAATGTTTCCGATACCGGCGATTCTGCAGACACGAGCTCAGGATCAGAGTCACTTCTGTGTCGCCTACAGAATTGATGCGGATGGAGTTCAATTGCTCGACGGAACGACAGGCCACAAAATGTATGTGCGGCATGGCCGGATGGCAGGTTTCTTCAGTGGCTATGCCCTTCTGAAGGGAAAGACGCTTAAGTCCCGGATCTTGGATTTGTGGACGCTGAGCCATCGACTGCTCGTTGGTTTGAATTTCGGATTGGTTGCCTGGCTGTTGTTTGGAAATCTCAAGAACCGGAGATCAGCACGGCGGTACGCACGACAGTGATTAGGTTGATTGTTCGACCAAGACCGTATTTAAAGATGTGATCAATATGAGTTTTTGCGGCCTTGCCAATTTGCATTGCTGGATTCGGAGCATGATGATGGTATTTGGAACCGTCGTTGCTGCTTCGGGTAACTCAAGTTGCATGGTTGAGAACGGCTTGAAAGATGGCCAAATGTCCGATTTAGAATTCAACGGTGTCTGGCGAGACATCGATCATGGTGCAATCAACAGTCTTTATTGCCTTCTGCGAATTTACGGATGGCCCGGAGACTACGGTCAGTGCCTCGCCGCTACGAATGCCAATGGGCTTCCCCAAAACTCGCACGAGCTTTTGCGCGTTGCGAATGGCTTGGGACAAGAGCTGGACGCCCGCTTGGTGACGCCTGCTGATTTGAACAAGGTGCGTCTTCCGGTGATTATCCATATTGACGGTGATCGCCTGGAGGAGGGGAGTTTTGGAGTGTTGCTTCAGGTGGACGACCGTCGCGTTGTCTTGATGAACGGACCGTCCGCTACGATTGTCAGCGTGGACAGAGAGACATTTTTGAGACGCTGGAGCGGTGCTGTGTTCATGCCAGGCGAAATGCAGAACATCGAAATGCTCGCGGCGGCCTCCGGTATCGGTGTTGGACTCCTCATTTCCTACTTTCTCTTTCGCAGGTAATTCCATGAATCGAGCTTTCAGTGATCTCGTGTATGGCACGCCGCGAGTGGGATTGCACCCGGCTTGGTCTGGCTGGTATTGGCGATCGTCCAATTGTTTTTTCAGGATTCTTAGCTTGGTCTGGCTGGCGGGCATCTTTCTTGCAAGTCAAACGATTGCTGTGGGAAAGATGCCGACCGACGAGACAGCTCCCGTAAACGTTGCGAGCGACCGCAAGTCTGCGGTGCCTGAAGAAATAAAGACGGTTTTGTCAGAGAATGCCGCGATTCTTGGAACATGTGATCTCCGCTTTTCGATCGATCGGCAATACTTGGTGCCAAATCTTCCCCGACCCATCAAGGAGGACCACGATTTCTATCTGGAGGATGGCAGGCTCCGGCATCGTTTTTCTCTCTTCTTCCCTGCTGCTGGCGCGGTAGTGCAAACGGTGGAGCGAGCGTTTGATGGCAAGGTATTTTATTATGGAAGTGGCAACGGTACCGGGTCCCCTATGCTTACCAGGTTGCTTGGCGAAATCCCTGAGGATCCCGCAGCAAAATACTACCCCGCTGGCTGTGCATCTTTGCTCGCCTTGGGAATTGATCTCCCGACGACCGTCTATGGCTGGAAGAATTTCTCGCTGACATCATGGCTATTGAAATTGACAAGCGACGCTGAATCACTGTCGATCGAAGCTGGCGGAAACTCCCTGCTGAAACTCACGTTGCAAATCCCAGAACCGGCAGTCGTCTATTCGAAGTCGCTCGACTTGGAGGAATTTGAAACCTGCAGTCGTGACAGTACTGACCCGGTCACACTAGGGAGATTGGTTCAGCGATATCAGGAACTGCGGTCGATGAACATTTTGCGAAAAGTCGAACTTTGGCTCGATCCTGCCAGGGGATATGCGTTGAAACGACAGGTGGATTCGACGCTCGATGGAAGACTAATCCAGACCATTGAGTGTGAGAATTTTGAATCTACGGGACGAGGACAACTTTGGATCCCTCGTGAATCCACAATCCGCACTTTCCTCAAATTGCCGGATGAATTGGATGGATTTGCCGAAGAAGCAGTCCGAACTGACACGGTCACTTTGCAGAGTTTCAGTTTCAATCCTCGAAAGGATGTGTCGTTTGTGATTTCATACGGTCCAGGAGCATATATCACAGACCGCAGCACTGCAGCCGCTGGAACTGCTCCAGAAGGCAAGGTGACTTTTATCGAGCCGGCTGACGTTAACGCATTGCGCGAAGCGGCAAACCGTGCCCGCCCTCGCCTCTCCGTTATTGTTTTCATCAACGTGTTCGTACTGTTTGTGCTTGTCGGCGTCGTTCTCTGGCGGAGGCGAGCCGGACGGTAAATGACTCTGGCTTTCCTGTGAAGTTGAAGCTGCGGGGATCTTTCATGGCATCGATTGGTCGTATAAGCATCCAGCGTTCTCGGGGTATCTTAGGCCGGACGATCCGGATCGTTCTGGTATTTGGTGCGTGCTCGCTGGGTGTCTCGATTGGTCCAGATGCCTTGGCGGACGACAGCCCTCGACAATGGTCCGCCATTGAAAAGTGGATGCTCGAAGTAGAGTCAGTCCACCTGCCGACCGGCGAAACTGCGGATCAAGGGAACCAATGGAGCACCTGCCGTATCGTCGCCGCATCGGCGAGTGATGAGGTCTACTATTTCCTCGGACATAAGCAGGAGACGCTGGGAACCGACTGGCGCAACGAGCCTTTTAACATCGAGATCACCCTTCAGAATGGCCAGCAGGTCAGCAGGTCAGCAACCACAAATTCAACCGCAGGGTTGAGTTCCTCAGTGTGCCAAAGGGGACTCAGATTCCGCCCCCTTTGCAAACCGACGTCCTGTTTTTTTTCTTTCCAGTTTGGCCAATGAAGTCGTATCCGCCACCAAGCCAGGATGGCTTGGGCATGACACTTGTCGTTGGGGCCGCCCTGGGAATCGCATCCTATAAGTCAACTTCAAAACGCGAACTGATTTGCGGAGAATCATGCACCGAGTTTGCCTCGCCGAAGGGAAACGACAGAATCTGGGTGGCTGATAGTAAGGATCTGTGTGTCATGCGGCGAGAGTGGTTCTACTCAGATACAGCCGCACTGGCTGGACAGATTCTTACGAGGAACATCACACAAGTTTCTGATGGCTTGTGGCTTCCGGTTGAGGTCGAATGCCTGACGTTCGCATCTCCTGCGGATGATAAGACGCCCGTTCCAACATCTCGGACGCTGACTCACTTGTCAAACTGGAAGTTTAACGACGATGTCCCGTCCAGCATCTTTCAGCCCGCTCTGAAGCCCGGAAGCATAGAAATATCGAAATCCGGTGAAGCGCGGCAATTGTCTCCTGGTGGTGTTGAGCATATCAATGAAATCGCCGAGTTTTATCGAGGACCAATCAGACTGCCACACAGGATTCCGGCGTCAAAAAAAGTTATGAGTGGTTTGATTCGATTTCTGACCGGATGCCTCGGTGGTGTTTTATTCGGTCTGTGTGTCAGGCGATCGTTCGGATCGACGGCTCCAACGTCAAATGCGCAGCTGAGGCAGAAACAAGAGAGAGTGAAAGCTGCCATGTAGGGTCATCAGTGATCGTGTAACCGGAGCCTGATGCAGACCGCCAGCCCAGTCCGCTGCATTGACCGTCAAAATTGTGGAGG
>JBDNFT010000850.1:0-2393 GCA_041689695.1 Planctomycetaceae bacterium
AATTTTCAAAAACGCGTCGTTAAGCCTGAGAACGCGATTCCACTTCTTCAAAGTCTGCGCGGCCCATTGGAAAGTATCGACAGCTTTAGCGCTCAGCCTCTGCACGACCTGCTGCAATCATTCGCGGCCGAGAAACAAGTCAAGATCGGCGACCTGTTCCCGGCACTGCGATTGTGTGTGACTGGTAAGGCTCAAGGAGCCGACCTGTTTCGATCACTGGAACTTCTCGGCCAAGCCTGCGTGCTGCGTCGGCTAGATCGCGCGATCGGTTTGGCAGAATCCCAGCGTGAGTCGTAGGTGACGAAAACGTTGTCGCATCGCTCAGGAAACGCTGGATTCGAGAGAAGTGACCAACGAACGGTTCATTGCATTCGTTGTCTCTCGCCACTTAACGCGTCGTTTCAATATAAGCACCCAAGCACAACGAAATTGGCAAAACCTCGTTTAACCGTCAGCCGCAGGCGTACGTTTTGCCGCACTTGCGTACGCCTGTCGGCTAACGGTTCAACACTTACGCTTATGTGCCGGTGCTCACTCTGTACGGCCAACAGTTCGAATCTTGTATTGCTGAGAAAATTTCGGAACAACACAATCGCCCAACCGGGGTCTGCCGTATTCGATGATTGATTCGAACTGGCAATGACTTGCTTCACATTTCATAAAAATTCATTCGATGGCGGCTCTCGCCATCTCGAAGAACTGAACATAGAACCGTTCGCGACTGACATCCTTTGGCAGTGTATTCATACCGCGTTTCGCAAAATCAGCAGCTAATTTGAGACTTTGAATGGCTGCATCGCGTGAATTTCGGCCGCGATGAATCAAAAAACTGTAGAAATGCACGACAACGTGGCAAAAACATCCGGATGCCGTTTCATGGCTGCGCCAGTCGTTCGTTCGTTCTTCAGGAAATCCATTCACCATCTGGCGTAGATTCCGTGGACGGTACCGCATTGTGGCCTCAAGGTTATCGCGAAACGTTTCGTTGTACTGGTAGAATGACAGGGGTGAGCTGAATTCCAGTAGGGGTTCGTTGTCGGTATGCAATGGGACAACGCCACAAAACTCGCGATAGCCATGCTCATCCAAATGCAGGCTGTGAATCACCTGCAATGGATCGGTGACGCTGATCAGCTTTAGATTTTCTGCGATCGCAGGAACGGCGAATGCTCGCTCCATTCGCTTGAAATCGATTGTTAGTTCATGGGGAGTCCCAATGAGAATGCCGAAGTTTGTGTGTGTATGATTCATGTACCACAACGTGGCATGCGGAAAGACGTGTTGAAAACTTTTCATTAGAATTCGCAATTCGTCAGTAGCAATGGCCGCCATCGGAATCCATGCGCAGGCGATTCCATCGGGACGCAGTTTGTTCTGCATGAGTTGAAAGTATTCAACTGTGTAAAGGCTGCTGTTCTGCTTGTACTGTAGATTCGTGACGTCGGTGGCAATAACGTCGTACGACTGATTGCCGATGCTTAAATGATCGCGAGCGTCATTAAGAATCAGATGGAATTTCGGGTGGCTTAACACGCCGAAGTTCTGCCGATCCAGCAAGCTGGCTGAACGAGGAACCTCAGGTTCAATCTCAACGCAGAATGCTTCAATATCATACGTGGTAATCGCGTGACTCGTGCCACCGCTGCCGAACCCAACGGTCAGTTCGTCGATAGGATTCGAATGGAGCATCAGCGGCAAATGAGCCAGCATCAGCGCATCGACGCGTGCCTCCATGTTTGTGGAGGCCACAAGCTGATCATCGACATAGACAAGAAATTCATCGCCTTTTGACTGCTTTTTGATGATAACCGTCCCGGAACTGCCTGCCTTGAATCTGCGAATTTCGGAGACCTTTGAATCAGGGTTCGGCACGGAGAATTCAAACCAGCGTGTTGAGTCCTGTCGGGATGTAAACTCGCGCAGCGCTGGACGAGATTCAACGGCGATGGCAATGGCCCATCCGCTTAAGCAAAGTCCGATTCCGGCAACCAGCCAGCGTTTCGATCCTGTTCGAGCCAGAATCCATGACAGACATCCAAGTCCGGCGGACATGGTGACCAATAGCGCAAGAGCCGAATGCAGACCAACAGTGGGAATCACCCACATCGACAACGTCAGGATTCCCGCCACAGAGCCCAGTGTGCCCATAAAATACGAAGCGCTCACCCAGCCTGCTCTGTCGGCCGTCGATCCTGCGAGCGACTGACATACAGCCGGATAAATCAACCCCATGAATAATGCGGGGAAAAACATTAAAACGACGATGATGAGTGCCTCGGTCGAATAGATATCGACCAGGGTCAAAGTGCCGTTTGCAGCGGGTTCTGAAATCCTCCAATAGTTGAGTGTCGGAGCCGCGTAGATCACTGGAAAAGTAATCAGTGTTGCAAAGG
>JBDNFT010000851.1:0-2389 GCA_041689695.1 Planctomycetaceae bacterium
CGAGATCCATTGGGAAAACTCTGGGGATGCCTCCGACAGCACGAATTTTATCGGCGAAGATTCCGTTACCACCCCATCCGAGAAACTGGACATGGGCCTCATATCTGTGAATCAATTCCTTTGCCAATAAGACAGCCTGCCTCTCGGCACCGCCGAAATAATCGAAATGGCCAGCAATGATTACGAATCGAGCGCCTTTGAACTCTGTCTGTAACGCTGATTTATTCCCAGGGAGCATCTCTTGATTTACCGACATGCAAATGATTTGTGTGATGCTAAGCTCTCAAACACTCAGTCGCTTCTCGCGACTTCGGACACGCTCGATTTTGCTGTGCCCACTCTTCCAATATAAGCAAAAGCCACGTGTTTTCAACGGGGCCACTGGTAATCGTGTCAACGATAGCAGTGCAGTCGAACCATTCTAGGATTTGTGTCTGGCTGCTCATAAGGCGTTCGCGAATCTGATTTTGATTATCTTTGTTCCGTCTAATCCATGATTCAAGTGGTAGTGCAAATCCTTGTTTTCTTCGGAAAGCAAAATCGTGGCCTAACTTTCCTGCAATCAGATTCTTCAGGGGCAACTTCCCGGTGAAACTGTCAGACCTGTTATACAACATCGCAGGCTCAATCGAAGACGCCAAGACAAAACAACGTCGGTCCAACATTGGCGGTCGAACTTCCAAGCCATATCGCATACTTGCGACATCCACCTTGCATAGAATATCTTCGGGCAGGAAAAGCTCCATATCTACGCGTTGTACGCAATTGACATCCGGCGAGGTCGAACCATTTTGAAAAGCTTTATCGAGCGCGGTTCCTGGTAGGTCGCAAAGAAACCGATAATCAGCTTTCCATAACATGTCACGAGCAGAATCGGAGAAGCGCCCAATACATGGTAACCAGTGTCTGGCATCTGCTTCCGGTTGGTACATAGCCGAATATCGCCACGGTGCCAGCTTTTTGAGGATCGGTCGAACTTTTCCCCTCCAAGAGTGATCTGGCGCGGGGCGATAATATTCTGTGCGCTGTTTCCAGCCTCCATAAGTGCCATACCCAGCGAACAACTCATCACCACCATCTCCGGAAAGTACCATCGGCACTTCAGAGCGAGCCAGTCGAGAGACGGCCCATGTCGGAATCGCCGATTGATCGCCGAAGGGTTCGCCGTGATGTTTCACAATTTCCGGCAGCATCTCCAAGGCATCAAAGCGGACGATTTCCTCGTGGTGCTCCGTTCCATATTTCTTCGCGACAATTCTGGCGTACTGCAGCTCATTGACGCTTTCGTCTTCAAATCCAATCGAGAAGGTTTTGACAGGACGATTCAGGATCTCCGACATATAACCCACAACAAGTGAGGAATCCACACCACCGGACAAGAGAGCTCCAAAGGGAACGTCTGAGACTAGGTGTCGCTTCACTGAGTCACGAAGAGCGTTGTCCAGTTCTTCAATGAGTTCCTGCTGATCGAAACGTCGCTTATGGGAAAAATCCGGTTCCCAATAGCGTTCGATCTTCTGAAAGGATTCGCCCATTCGCACCGTCATGCGGTGGCCGGCGGGCAGCTTAAAGACTTTTCGAAAGGCAGTATGTGGGGCTGGAATGTATTGATACCGCAAATACAGGTCGATCGCGTACAAATCGATTTCACCGCTCCAGTCGGGTAACTGCTGCAGTGCTTGAAACTCCGAGGCGAAGGCAAATGATTTTTCGTGGACGCGATACAGGAGTGGCTTGATGCCGAAGGGGTCACGAGCCAGAAACAGTTCGCGTTTGCGAAAATCCGCGATGGCAAACGCAAACATTCCTTCGAAGTGCTCGACACACCGCTTGCCCCAGGCTTCGTACGCATAAAGGATCACCTCCGTATCCGAAGCCGTCCGGAACTGGTACCCCTTCCCCTCCAGTTCCTGCCGCAGTTCGCGGAAGTTGTAGACCTCGCCATTGTAGGTCAGATGAACCTGACCATCCGGCGTCGCCATCGGCTGCCGCCCACCTTCCAAGTCGATAATGGACAGCCGTCGATGGCCAATCGCGACATTGTCTTTCGTCATCGCGCCAGCACCATCTGGCCCTCGATGTGCGATGGAATTCAGCATGGAATGGACCACCTGATCAAGGTCCATCTCATGCTTATAATCAACAATACCGCTTATGCCGCACACGAACGCACTTAGTTTCTACTCAAGGTTATCGCGACTGCAACTTCGGGACGCAAATTGATGGTTGTTGGATTCGCAATTCAGAAGTCAAATATTGCAGGTGCAGGGATTATTCTTAATTGATGCAGAACGTTACTCTTGATCCCAGTAGCCAAAAGAAGTCTTTCTATCGTCATCAACCTTGGCTGGGAGAGTAGCAAAGAACGCAACTCTGAACGGAGAGAAGC
>JBDNFT010000852.1:0-2613 GCA_041689695.1 Planctomycetaceae bacterium
GCTCATCACGACAAAGCCCGGCAGATTCTCGCACTCACTGCCAAGACCATAAGTCACCCATGAGCCGACACAAGGAAACCCCATCCGAGCGAAACCGGTATTCATCGCGAACAGCGCCGGCGAATGGTTGTTCGATTCTGTATAGCCCGACTGAATCACAGCCATCTTATCGACGTGTTCGCCGAGATATGGAAAAATCTCCGGCACCATTTTGCCGCACTCACCGCGAGGAGTGAACTTGAATGGCGACTGCATCAGATTGCCGACGGAGTTCTTGAAAAAGCCCGTCGTGTCCTGAAACTCCGAATCGAATTCGCGGATCGTCTTGCCATCCCATTTGGTCAACTCAGGCCGATAGTTCCACGTATCCACGGGGCTCGGACCGCCATTGATAAAGATCCAGATGACACGCTTGGCCTTCGCATCAAAATGACTCGCTCGCGGAGCCAATGGATTCAGCGCGCGGTTGTTAAGAGCATCTTCGGCAGATGCTGATTCAAGTAGTCCTTCATCGCGCAGCAGGCCTGCAAGGCCGAGCATGCCAAGGCCGCAGCCAGCACGTTGCAGAATGCTGCGTCGAGTCAAAAATGAAGGCATCGTCATCTTAAAGATCTCCGATAATTCGTAGGGTGTGTGCAGCGAAGCGAAACACACCAGACCGACTTTCAACCATTGTGGTGCGTTACGCTGCGCTGCACGCACCCTACTTTTTATTGACTCTGTTTGAGCAACTCACCCTGGTCACTCGACCACGGGATGAGAACTTTCACTTTGCCATCGTTCGATTCAAAGGCGATGCTACCATCGGCGTCAGGAGTTACCTGGTACTGCTCGTGTTTATGAAGCATCTTTTTCACAAGAAACGTCACTGGGTTTCTCTCGAATCTTTCGAACGAGATCACGTTTGCATCGACCTTCCATTTCTTGATGCCCAGGATGGTATTATTGGGTGCGAAAGTATAGGACATTGTACCGTCTTCACGATAATGGCACGTCATCTCGCCCGGACGATCCTGCCACGTCCAGACGCCCAGAAATCGCCTTTCACTTTCATTTAGCCCTGACTTCCACCAAAAGACTCCAAGAATGCAGAGTACAAGTCCCGCGAAACTGAGGATCGCAAACCGCCAATAACGACGTTTCCGCTTCGCATTTCTGCGATCGACCTCAACGTTTTCAACTTGATTCTCGCCGGTCAAAACTCATCTCCTGACGAAACATCGATTTCAATCCTCGTTCCGGGGCTCCAGCCCTGGAACGCAATGTCCTGGAGGCTCCTGCCTCCACCGAGGATCCTGGAGGCAGGAGCCTCCGAAGCAGTGTGTTCCGAGGCTGGAGCCTCGGAACAAGTATTTCCTTACTCCACATACACGAATTCATTCATACTCAAAATTGTCTGGCACAAATTCACGATCGACTGATTCGCATCCGGCTGCTGTTTCAAGAACTGAACACTCGCCCGAGATTCTTGATCGGATGGAATTCGCCCAAACGCCATACGCCATGCTTCACGAACGGTGTGTTCCGGTGAATCAGTCGGCAGTCGCTTGGCAAATGCGACCGCGTAGTCGCGGCCTTGTGGACTGTTCATAAACATCAATGCCTGCGGCGCGATGGTTGTGACCGGTCGCTGGCCGATGCTGACGAGATGCTCAGGCCAGTCGAACAACATCATCATTGGAACCAGTTGGCTCCGCTTGATGAAGAAGTAGACGCTGCGGCGAGTCATGTTCTGGTCCAGCGTGCCGGGGCCGAATGGAGTCGGATCGAGTTTCCCCGAAACCGCCAGCATCGAATCTCGAATCGCTTCCGCTTCCAGTCGCTGCGGAGTACGTCGCCACAGCAACACGTTGTCGCGATCAATTGTCGCGCGAGCTTCGTCATATTCACCGGACTGCATATACGCATTGCTCATCATGATCTGCTTGTGCAGCCGCTTGAGCGTCCAACCGTGCTCGATCAAATCCGACGCCAGCCAATCGAGCAGTTCTGGATGACTCGGCCGTTCACCGGAGACACCGAAATCGTTTGGCGTCGAAACAAGACCGCGACCAAAATGATGCTGCCACAAACGATTGACGATGACTCGCGCGGCAAGACCACCGGCACCGTCCTTTGGATCGGTCATCCAATTCGCCAGCGTCGCGCGGCGG
Source organism: Planctomycetaceae bacterium (assembly GCA_041689695.1). Taxonomy (GTDB): domain Bacteria; phylum Planctomycetota; class Planctomycetia; order Planctomycetales; family Planctomycetaceae; genus SXXK01. Next base: position 2,154 of record JBDNFT010000852.1, read on the forward strand.
AAACTGGTACGAGTCCAACCTTCAGGCGGCGTGACTTGCCAATGGGACATTTCAACTTCCGCTGGAGCGAGCACCTTCAGAAACCCTGCGGTCACGACTTCCTGCTTTTGATGCACATCGCCGCGTTTGAGCAAGTGCGTTTCCGGATAAAAATGCGGAAAGCCGCGATCGTCGGCATGATGACTCATGTGTGGCATGCCTTCGCTGGTCACCATGACTTTAGCGAGCTGCAATCCGGGGCCTTGCTTTTCGAAATCAGTGACCGCTAGCCGCAGCGATATCATTTCCGCATCGCGAGTCGCGAACCATGCGAGTCCCGTTTTCCATTCGTCGGATGATTCGTCGATATTCTTTCGCAGCACTTCAAGTGCGTGCAGAACTTTCGCATCCGGTCCACTGCCGCCAACTTTTGGCGCTGGTTGCATCTGATCAGAAACAGACAATCGAAAGTGGCCAAGAC
>JBDNFT010000853.1:0-5484 GCA_041689695.1 Planctomycetaceae bacterium
ATTCACATTCAATTCGAGTATAAAAGTCGGCAGCTTGCCGATAACACTCTTGGTATCGTGGAGTTTTTGTAATGCGTCGCCCCGTCACCGGCGTGATTAAACCAGCAGCGATTCTGGACGCGGTCATCCGTTCGCCGCGATCCAAAATCATCACTCGGAGACCTGCCCAGTAGAGTGACCACGCGAGACACGAACCGGCAAGTCCCTGACCGACAATCAGAACATCAATGTCTGGCAAAGAGCGTTTTCCAAATAGTAGAACGGGAGTCGCGATTTCCGATACATGTGTGAAACACAATCACAATTTTTAACAGGAGCGCGCAGAGGTAGCAGAGAATCACAGTATGACTTTTGCATTCTCCACACCTTACTCTTGAACGATTCTTCCGTCAACGCGGTGAACATTTTACTGCTCTCGCCAGACGCGGCAGAAAGTTGACGCGTAATCGTTGTCTTTTCAACCCTTTGATGACTATCCTGCGGACTCTTGTTTCGCACTCTGCACACTTTTACTCCCGCCTCCAACTGAAAGGTTCCCACCCATGGCTGTTACGCCAAATCCCTATCGTCGTTCGTTTTTGCAGTCCACCGCTGCCGGATCTGCCGCCTTCCTGTCGTCGTCACTCTTCGTTTCTGAAGCCGGTGCGAAACCAAGTCGCAGTCTGCTCGAAAAGCTCAACGTCGCCTGCATTGGCACTGCAAATCGAGCTGCGGAAGACGTCAACGGTGTCATGAGTGAAAATATCGTCGCCATCGTCGATGTGGATTCGAATTATCTCGCCAAGGCCAAGGCGATGCTGATAGAAAAGAAACAACTTGAACCACGCTGCTACGCCGACTATCGCGAAATGATTGAAGCGGAGGGTGATAAGATCGACGCCGTGGTTATTGGCACAACCGACCATCACCACGCTCCCGCAGCAATCCGCGCGATTCGTGCTGGCAAACATGTCTATTGCGAAAAGCCGCTGACACACACCGTGTTTGAAGCCCGATTCATTGCAAACGCCGCTGCCGAAAAAGGCGTGGCGACTCAGCTAGGTACTCAGATTCACGCTGAAAACAATTATCGGCGTGTTGTGGAGATCATTAAGTCTGGTGCCATTGGCGACGTGACTGAAGCGCACGTATGGGTCGGTAAAGGATGGGGCGGCGGTGAACGACCAGCGAAGGCGGATCCCGTTCCGGCAAATCTGAACTGGGATCTGTGGCTCGGCCCAGCTCCAGAACGACCATATGCCAACGGCATGTATCATCCGGCCAACTGGCGTCGCTGGTGGGATTTCGGCCAGGGCACGCTCGGCGATATGGCATGCCACTTTATGGACTTGCCGTTCTGGGCGCTGGATCTTCGACATCCAACTCGCTGCGAAGCTGAAGGTCCTCCGGTTCATCCGGAAACCTGTCCTCTTGGTTTGATCGTCAAATACGACTTTCCAGCCCGAGGATCAATGCCGGCCTGCAAATTGACCTGGTATGACGGCGACATGATTCCAAAGAAAGTGAATGGCCAGACCGTACCGGCCAACGGAGTGATGTTTGTCGGAACCGACGGCATGATGTTCGCCGACTACAGCAAGTACAAGCTGTTTCCGAGCGACAAGTATAGCGGTTTCAAACCACCGGCAGAGACGATCCCGAACTCCATCGGCCATCATGCCGAATGGATCAAAGCCTGCAAGGACGGGTCACCTACAACTTGCAACTTTGACTACTCAGGCGCTCTGACGGAAACCGTATTACTCGGCAACGTCGCTTATCGACTGGGCAAAGTTCTCGAGTGGGATGCCGCAAATCTTGTCGTAACCAACGTGCCGGAGGCTGCCAAGCTAATTACGAAAGAATATCGAGCGGGCTGGGAAGTCGCTTAACGACTGACTCATTTTTCGAGTGGCCGGGGTCGGGCAGCGACAGCCTGAAACCCCGGCGATTCTTTCGCTTCGCTGAGTCCAGCCCCGGTCACCTCAGCATGCCATGTGAGAGGCTGAGTGAGTAATTTCATTTTGTTGATATTCGTCGCATATACACTGCATGAACGAATGATCTACAATTCTGGACTTACACCTGAATGTCAGACTTCTGGATCGAACTTCGATCATAAACCTTAAATAGTCTGTTTCACAGTCTGCTGTCCGAGAGCGTTACACAATGCCGCTGGAGCTATTTCCCGAACTGAATAACCAGCCGTCTGAGTCGGCAATGGACATTCGTTCTGAGGGTAAAATCCTCACCGGCGACGCACGGATCGAACTCAATAAACTGGAAGTATCGACCGTTCAATGTTGCATCACCAGTCCACCGTACTGGGGGCTTCGGGATTATGGAATAGATGGCCAAATTGGCGCGGAGATGGAGCTACCGGATTACATTTCTCAACTGGTAGAGGTCTTCGAGGGAGTTCGAAGAGTTCTTCGCGACGATGGCACCGTCTGGCTGAACATCGGCGACAGTTATACAAGTGGAGGTCGCACATGGCGTGACACAGACAAGAAAAACCCCGCACGAGGAATGGAATACAGGGCGCCAACTCCTCAAGGCCTGAAGCCGAAAGACTTGATCGGTGTTCCGTGGCGAGTCGCGTTTGCTCTACAGGAAGCAGGCTGGTATCTCCGATCAGACTTGATTTGGAACAAAAATAACGCGCTGCCGGAGTCCGTCAAAGATCGCCCCGCGCGGGTACATGAACACGTTTTCCTGCTCACAAAATCAGAAAAATACTACTACGATCATGAGGCCGTGCAGGAAGCCGCAGTCAATGGCAAGAAACGAAACTGCCGTTCCGTCTGGACGATAAATACGGAACCATTCAAAGAGGCCCACTTTGCGACTTTCCCACGCGAATTGGTCTCGCGTTGCTTACTGGCTGGTAGTAAGCAGGGTTCACTTGTGCTTGACCCTTTCTTCGGCTCAGGAACAGTCGGTGAAGTTTGCCAGCTCTATTATCGAAACTTTGTCGGTATCGAACTTAATCCAGAATATGTCGCCATCGCGAAACGTCGATTAAAGTGGGCCTGAAACTTCGCCGAACAGCCACGTTGCATGAACCTTACAATGGCGCTTTTGCAGATTTTTAATCTGGAGCTTTCGCTCTGTGCCCCCATCAAAGTAGAGCTGGAACTTCACGGCTTTCTTCCGGTCTCGCACTGTGCAGTAGCCAGGCTTTGGGTTTTGTTTGCTTTCAAGTCGCATCTCGAACTCCCCGCGTCGGCATTGCAGCAGCAGTTTCTTCGGAATCTCTACCATTTCATAAAAATGAATTCGCTGCTCGCGTTCATCCCGCGATGCAAAATACCTAAGCTGAAAAACGCGATCGTATCCTTTCAGGTGTTCAAGAAAACGATCACGCAATCCTAGCAGATCGGCTGCCGTCTCCCAATTGCCCTTGCCGAGTTCCATGAACTTGGAGATATGAAGCACGTCGTCTTTGATGTGTGAATCACCCTGTGTCTTCAGTGACCACGCCACTCCGCAAACTGTGATGTCATGCCCCGGATGATTCCGTATCGATCGAACACAAGGCCTGCCGATCGCATGATACACTCTGCACATTGCTGCTTCGAAACGATGCTTGTCGAGGTAATCGTCGGAAAGTGTGTGATGAAGTCTCAGGATATCGCCAAAAGCTTCCAGAAACGTTGAATCGACAACGTCGGAATTCTCATCCCGCCAACTCCGTATTGGCCGAAGAAACGTCTCGACTACAGATTTCAACAGTGCCAATTGTCCGCCAGAAAGTACACCTATCTTGGCTGCGATCTGTTCAAACTCGTCAGGCATTGGACTGCTCCAACTGACGAATCACCTGACAGGGATCAAGATTTAGCGAGTGCGCGACATCGAGAAACTCAACGATATCCAGTCGTCGTTCGCCCCGTTCATACTTGCTGACAAACGTTTGCAAACAGTTTAGCCGCTCTGCCAATGCAGCTTGCGAGAGTCCCGCTGAACTCCGGGCTTCTGAAAGTATGCTGAGCAGTTTGCGATATCGTGGGCTATGAGTTGACTGAGGCATAAAGCCCAGTGTAAACCCAAATTCGGTTCAGCCCAAAATCGGTTATTCCGCCTCAATCTCCACAAGCAAATCTCCGGTTTCCACACGGCGGCCAGGCTGAACAAGAACGTTGCGGATTTTCCCGTCAAGGTCGGCGGTGATGGTGGTTTCCATTTTCATGGCCTCCAGAGTCAGCAACTTCTGACCCTTTTTGATTGGATCGCCAATTTTGACTGACACAGTCACGACCATGCCGGGCATTGAGGAACCGATTTGGCCGGCAATTGCCGGGTCAGCTTTGATGCTGGCTTCGATGGTGGCTTCGATCGAGTGATCTGTCACTGTGATTTCACGCGGCTGACCGTTGAGTTCAAAGAAGACCGTGCGAGTTTCATCGGCGTGCGGAGTGCTGACCGAGACGAATCGGATAATCAGGGTCTTGCCCGGTTCGATTTCGACGGAGATTTCTTCACTAGGCTCCAGCCCGAAGAAGAAATTCGGGGTTGGAAGAGTGCTGACATCAGAATACGTCATCTGATGCTTTGCAAACTCTTCGTAAACGCGTTCATAAAGCAACCACGAAATCACATCGCGGCCGGTGGGTTCGCCTTCCACCATTTCCGCGACTTTAGCTTTCGCCGCAGCCATGTCGGCTGGAGGCAGTGTCTCGCCGGGACGCCCGACAAATTCTTCCTTACCCAACAGCACACGTTTCTTCACGGCATCAGGGAAACCGCCCGGAGGCTGCCCCATGCCGCCACTGATAAGGTCAATCACGCTGCCTGGAAATGCGATATCTCGATCCGGATTGAGCACATCTTCAGAAGTCAGGTTATTCGCCAGCATCAACAACGCCATGTCGCCGACCGACTTGCTGGTTGGGGTAACCTTGACGATATCACCAAACAGCTGATTCACTTCTGCATAGATGCGACACGCTTCCGGCCAGCGATCCGCCAGACCCAGCGCTCGAGCCTGTTCGAACAAATTCGTGTACTGGCCGCCTGGCATTTCGTGGCGATACAAATCGGCAGTTGCAGCCAACGACACGCTTTCAAACGGGGTATAGAAGTCCCGCGCTTCACGCCAGTATTCGGCAATGGAATCCAGTCGGTCGGAATTCAAAGCCGTGTCGCGATCACCGAACCGCAGCATTTCCACCAGCGTGTTGAGATTCACCTGCGACGTCCCACCGGACATCGGTGCCATTGCGGCATCAGCAATATCCAAACCAACTTTACTGCCCTCCAAAATCGATGCTGCCTGGATGCCAGCAGTGTCATGCGTATGGAAATGAATCGGAATGCCGATGTCCTGCTTCAACGCCCTAACCAATTGCGACGCGGCCGCCGGTTTGCAAAGTCCAGCCATGTCCTTGATCGCAAGGATATGCGCGCCCATCTTTTCAAGCTCTTTGGCCAGATTGACGTAGTATTTCAGATCGTACTTGGTCCGTTTTGGATTCGTGATGTCACCGGTGTAACAGATCGCTG
>JBDNFT010000854.1:0-2005 GCA_041689695.1 Planctomycetaceae bacterium
CTGGGCTGGGTGGGCGGGACAACACCGTCTGGAGCGCACGCTCCGCAAGAACACTGGCCCCGCCTGGAGCCCAGTCGAGAATCCTCAGTTGCGTCCCTCAATGCACGATTCGATCAGGGATCCGGAGACTCAGCCTGGACCGCGCCGCGGTTCAGGGCGCTTGATCGCGGCGACGAAATAAGGTCCGTGTCTTGCAGTAGAATATTGAGCACACATGAAAGAATCGTCACCATAACGATTTTAGAGTTCGTCTGCTCCGAATGGGGTTACGCCGCATTCGACGGAGACGAGTGAAATTATATGGACGGTTGTTTTTGTTCCTTTTGACGGTGTGGAAATCAGAATTGGATTTCGTGACGTGCGTCGTGCGGGTTTGATTGTCTGAAATTCGTTCGGGCAAAAAAGCCCGTACGATCGACGGGGAAGAGTGGGTTTGTTTAGGCATTCATGGCAGTGTGAGCCGTTCCCCCACTGAAATCTAACGAACGTGGTTGAAACTTGCCTGGGCGGATTCGTGAGAAATGATTCTCTCCGAATGCCCTGCATTCATGAGGTTTTCAATTTCACTCGTTTCCGTTCCATTCGCCGTATTGGACCCGCATCAATGAACCAAAGGGATACTTGATGACATTGAGAACGCTCGGTGATAAACTCAGGTGACGTTCGTGAGATCGTTGGTCCCCGATCTGTGACCAAAATTGAACGAAGATGGCACAACGGTCAGACCATGGTCCCGTCATTCTCAATGTAGGATCAACAAAAACTTTAGCAGAGGTGAATCGTGGATAAAGCGTGGAGCCAACTTGAGGCAGTTGAGATTCATCCTGATCGAGTCAGCGGCGCATGGGTCTTTCGTGGCACACGCGTTCCCGTCGCAGCGCTTTTTGAAAACATTCGCGACGGCGCAACGGTCGATCAGTTTCTGGAATGGTTTCCAGGAGTCAATCGGACGGACGTTGAAGCGGTCCTCAATCATGAAGTCGCGCTGCTCACATCAACGGACGCGGCATGAAAGTCTTGTTTGACCAGGGAACGCCTGTCCCTCTGCGACGGCATTTTCCTGAGCACGCTGTATCGACAGCGTTCGAAGAGGGATGGTCAGAGTTGTCGAATGGACAACTTCTCGATGCAGCCGAACGGGCTGGATCTGAATTGCTCGTCACTTCCGATGGCAATTTGCAGTACCAGCAAAACCTGACGGAACGGCGGATCGCCATTGTTTTGCTGCGGTCAACATAATGGCCACGAATTCAGAAGTCAATCGCGGCGATTGAGCTTGCCGTCGGTCGAGCATCAAGCGGTACGTATGAAGAAGTCGATATTCCTTTCACCGGCTGATGTTCCGGTAATTTGCGGATAGGCGGCAAGCGTGTACGGATCATGAGTGACGCGAGGAATTTCCCATCAGGAAATTGGGTGCCCGTTTTCTGTCAGCCATGCGGCGAGGGCACGTTCGACGATTTCCTGCTGGCTGAAGAATTCAGCACTGGCCAGTTGCCGTTCCAGTGAAGCTCGCTTCAAGGCTCCGGCGATTTCTGGACGCAGTCGTACTGTGATCGGTATGAGTCCCACAGGTTGAAAAAACGGGGCCGGAGTTGGTAATACGATCATTGTCACTTGAACATTTCGCAGTGATCTCCGGAAACAATTCCTGAAAGAGATGATCAATTCCTTCTCTGGCACCTTTCGCGGCGTAGCCCATATTCCAGACAAACGTCGCCTGTCCTGGTGCATCGGCATAAGCTTGCCGCAGCGTGATCGGTGTTTCCGCGAGTTTGAGTCCCAGTGTTCCGGCCGCGTCTCGCATGTCTCGCGTCAGTCGATAATCACGGCCGACCATGTTCAGCACGGCAATGACTCGCGGCGGACCTTTACGAATCGCCTGAGCCTGTCGCACAAATGCCGTGTTTCTGTCGAGGGCTCGCGCTTCGTTTGCAGGGCAGGATCGCCAGATCGGCCCACATCAGCAGCGCTCGGCTGGTTTCTGGGTTCTGCGCGAAATGAA
>JBDNFT010000855.1:0-10760 GCA_041689695.1 Planctomycetaceae bacterium
GGATCTGGGCGTGCTGCTGATTGCAGTCGGGCATGTGATCTCAACGCTGGTTGTTTTTCAGGTGGAAGGGGATCGTCGAGCGGCCTTGAATCTGACATTCGAATGGATCGGATTGCTGGTCGCATGGCGAATTTTCCGATCGCTGTTTCAGGACCGGCACGTTGCTGCGCAGGCGATTGCGGTGGTGATCGCCCTGTGCGTCGGGCTGAGTTGTTTCGGGATCTGGCAACATCATGTGTTCTATGCGGAACAACAGCAATGGTATCGTAATCTGAGACAGGAACTTGACCAGGCACTGGCGGCGGACAACGGATTGCAAATCTCCAAAGTCAGCAAGATCACACGCGAATTCCAGGAACACGATATCCCGATGTTCGGTTCGTCGCGAATCGCCTGGGAGAACCGACTTCTCAGCAGTTCGGAACCGTTTGCCACATTTTCGCTGGCAAATACGCTGGCTGGAATTCTGGCAACGGGACTGGTGCTCCTGGTCGGGCAAGCGTCATCGAATGTTCACAATCGGCAGGGAACCACGCGGCTCAAAACGTCTCGGCTGAGTCAAGCGTTACTGCTCTTTCAGATCTGCCTCATCGCCTATTGTCTGATCCTGACCAAGAGCCGATCGGCATGGCTTGGTTGTGGCGTTGGAATCGGCATACTTCTGATTCGGCGAATTCGTGTTTCAGCAATTCAGAATCTGTTTCGATGGCTGGTCACGGGCAGCCTGATCGCTGCGATGGCGGTTGGCATTGGCGTGGCCGTCGGAGGCCTGGACAAAGAAGTGATTCTGGAATCGCCACGGTCGTTGCAATTCAGATTGCTTTACTGGACCGGTACGCTCCGCATGTTGCAGCATCAGCCGTTTTCAGGTGCAGGACCGGGAAATTTTCGACAGGTGTATCTGCGATATAAAGCGGATGAGACCAGCGAAGAGATTCGCGACCCGCACAATTTCGTCCTGGATGCATGGTCGTCGAGCGGTCTGATTGGGTTGTCAGGACTGCTGTTGCTCATCGGCTGCACCGGCTGGCGGCTGATCAGGCGTCCGCCGATGTCGAGCGTCATTGAAGCAGTGGCGGCGACAGCGGCGGCGGCGGAACAGAAAACAACGACCGCAGCGCGTCGTCGTCCGATAAGAATCGCGGTCTGGGGTATGATTGGAGGATTTTGGCTGCATTGGGCATGGATGTGGTTCAACGGATCGGACGAATGGACATCGCAGCCCATTCGACTACTTTTGTTGGCCGGGTTTTCGTTGATGATTTCCCGTGGTAAAGCGAGTTTCCGGCCGGTCGATGCGACCACATGCATCGCCGCCGCGACGGCCATGATGGTGAATTTACTGGCAGCGGGCGGATTTGAAATGCCTGCTGTGATGATCACGCTGTTGCTGGTTTTGGCAATCAGCATCGACGTGGAACCGATCTGTGGCACGCCAACTGCCGGGCGATCACTTGCCAAATTCCGCTATTTGATGAGTGCTGCCGTCTGTCTAGCACTATTCGCTCTGGTGGCAAAAACGGGGCTGTTTCCCGTTACTGCCGCCGAAAACGCCGTCCAGAGCGGAAATTCCATGCTCAATAACGTCCAATTTCCAGCCAGAGCCATGGATCAGTTTCTACAAGCTCGGCAGTCAGATCCCCAAAGCCCAACTCCGCGCCAACGAATGGCGGAGGTTTTATCGTATCGTCTTGCTGAGGTTGCGGCACTGCGCGCAGCGGAAAGTGAATCAGCAGGGACAACATCTGGTAGCGGAATTACTAACGACGAAGAAATTCGAAAGCTGGCGAACAAAGCTCTGCAGGCTTGCGAATATCTGATTCAAGCGGATCGACGTAACAGTTTCAGCTACCGTTTAAGGGGCGAGGTTCGCTGGAATGCCAGTCAGTTGTTCGATGATCAAGAGCTACGAAAACTGGCAATTCAAGATCTTCAGATGGCTTCTCACCTGTATCCCTCGTCCGTTGATGCGTTATACCGGCTTGCGGAACGCCTTGATTCCGCCGGTGCGGAGCATTTCGATGCGGCACAGGCGGCTGCGTCGCGAGTATTACAAATGGAGACGTTGAATCGTTCATGGGGACATGCTGATCGTTTTCTGACTGCAGACCAGTTGGCTAAAATGAGCCGAATTGCGAAAGAGTAACATGAATAAACCACTACTGATTGTTGGGTTGATGCTGGCACTGGGTGCCGCTGTTATTGGCGGCGTCGTTGTCCTTGGGAGCCATGCGCCAAAAGATGTGCATCTTTCAACAGACGGGCTGAAAGTTCCGGACAGATTTCCGGCTCCAAAACAAGATGGCGCCGGGACAACGGTGGATCGCCCGGCGTTTTCTGACAGCGGGCCATGGCCGAAGCTGGCGTATGACGAAACCAATTTCGCATTTGGCCGCATGGCAATAAAGGCAGAAAACTCCCACGCATTCGTGATCCGCAACGAGGGTGACGCGGATCTGCTCATGAAGACCGGTAAGGCGACATGCAAATGCACGACGTTTTCGGTTGAAAAAGATGTCCTGAAACCAGGCGAAGAAACAAACCTTGTCATCAACTGGCATGGCGGGGCCAGCCCGGATCGAGCGTTCAGCCACGGCGGACCGCTCTATACCAACGACCCGAAAAATAACGAGGTGATGTTTACGGTGAAAGGCGCGATCGAGATGCCCGTTGAAATGCTTCCACAGCTATGGAGCATGGGTAACGTCAGCCTGGACAAAGTTGGTACATTAACAGCAGCAGTTGCATCAAAGCTGCATGATCAATTTGAAGTGGAATCCGTTGAGTGTGCATCAAAATACGTCAGTGTCACAGATCACCCGATGACCGTTGAAGAAAAGGCCAAAGATCACTACGTCAGCGGATTCCGGCTGGAAGTTGTGCTGGCCGCTGATGCACCACCAGGAAAACTCGACGAAGAGGTTAAGATCAATATCAAAGGTATCGACGGTATGCCTTCAATTGTTGTGCAGCTTACAGCAAGGAAATCCGGCAACTTCATTCTCCAGCCTCTGGACGGTGCAATGTTCGTCCCAGACAAGTTACTTCTACAATTGGGGCAGTTTGAAGCTTCGGTTGGCCGCGATGTGAAGTTGCTGCTGATCGTTGATGAAAAAGACATGACCGAACCTTTTCAAATTACAGATGTTGAAGCCAACCCTCCGTTTTTGAAAGCGAAAATCGAAGAACTCGGAAAGTCATCTTCAACAGTTCATCGCTACGCAGTCCATATTTCAGTGCCACCAGGCCGGCCGCATACTCAGAAAACAGAGACCAAACCGGGACATATCAAGATTACTACGAATCATCCGTCCAAAGAAGGGATCTCCCTTGAAGTCCTGTTGAATTCGCATTGAAGCGACGACACCAACATCTCCCTATTCGAAATCCAAGGCGATATCTCGGTGAAAAGGCAATTATCATAAGCCGATGCGTCAGCGAGGGATCTACCCATCATCTCGCTCACAATCACCGGTGCCATCATTCGACTTTTGGATTGCCAGCCAGAATCCAGTCTTCGTTAAACGCGGCGTGCTTCATTGTTTTGCCTTCGTCGCAGAAGTAGCTATAGACAGAATGAATCATGCCGTCAGATGTTTGAATCACGCACGGGTAGTGGAACGAGCCCTCGGACTGGTTTTCCAGATGACGCGAATTCGACCACGTCGCACCTTCATCTGTGGACAGACTAACGGCCAATTTGTTGCGACCAGATTCAGTATCATTGTGAACCAGAATCCAATGACCGTTTTTCAGTCGCACTCCATCCAGGCCGGAACCCGGATTGATGAGTTCGCTTACACCAACAACGCCCCACGAAATACCGTCGTCACTGGATTCTGCGACACGAATGTGGCCGGTGTATCCATTCTCACGCATATAGGCTACGAGCGTCCCGTCATCGCGTCGCAGGACTGCTGGCTGGATCGCACCGAAGCCGAGCAGTGGCTTGCTGGCAAACCATGTTGATCCGCCGTCATCACTGATCGCCATGATTGAAATTGAAAACGTATCCGTATACAGCGGCAGCAGAATTCGCCCGGAAGGCAAGACTGTTGGTTTGCATCGCGGTTGCCAACCCAGACGCTGATACAGTTTTTGACTCAACTTTGTTCTGGCATCATTGATAATGGACAATTGTTTGTTGGACAGAGGCAGCGGCGGCTTTGCCAGCAATTGATCGACAACCTTGATCGCATCGCCGGAAAAATCATCCGGCTTCAGTAGGATCGTGTCGTCGCGATTCCATTTTGGACAGCCGTCGCCGGAGGGATCGTCGCTGACTTTCACATGCGTCAGACATGACTCCCATGAATTTGCAATGATCACAGGCCAAAACAAGTGCAGGCGTCCTTTGGCGTCGGCCATCATCGTAGTATTGCAGTCGGGGAAACCGGGCGTGTCATGCATGAGGAAGCTCTCACCCCAACCTGCGGCCCCCGGCTTGCGTCGCGCTCCAAGCACCGCCACATCGTCCGCTGAGCGTTCTCCACTGCCACGATACCACGAAACAATCAGTTCCCCATTCGCCAGCTCCGCAATTCCCGGAGCGTGGTTGTGCTGGGAGTTGAAGGGAAACACGAATTCGGAAGAGTAAACTGGCGACGAATTTGCGGGCTCGTCTGCGGAGAAGCAAAGGCATGTCGTACTTAAGGAGGCAAGAATCGCTGTGGTTTCGGCAACTATCATGAACCAGCTTTTTGACATTGATTGACCTTTCAGCCGGGGTATTTCATTTCATCAGGAACTTCCAAATTCATGGTTTATTCCCAGTTCTACTCTTCCATTCTTAATAATTCATGGACAGAATGACAGGGCCGTAGAGTTTTTTTGCCGAGCTTCACTTTTGGGGGTTAAAAATGAGAACAATGAATCGTTTGCAACGTGGATTTACGTTGATTGAATTGCTGGTGGTGATCGCCATTATCGCAATTCTGATTGCACTACTTTTGCCTGCCGTGCAGCAGGCGCGTGAGGCTGCCCGCCGAACTCAGTGCAAAAACAACCTCAAGCAACTGGCTCTGGCGGTACACAACTATCACGACGTAGCAAATTCATTTCCATTTGGATATTACCTAGCGCCGCCGTTCACTAATTTCCGAAATGCATTCACGATGCTGTTGCCATATATCGAGCAGTCAACGGTTTACAATCAAATCGATAGCAATGTCCCGATGATGGCCGGTCCAACCGGCTACAATGCCGCCGCGCAGGCTCAAAACGTAGCCTTGGCGGCCACGATCATCCCGGCGTTCATGTGCGCGTCCAGCCCCGGTGTGGCAACCGATGATTATTTGTATCCCGCCAACGGGTTTGGTGGTGGCGTTCCACCGGTCAATTGTACTTGGAAGGGTGGGAGATCGGACTATAGTGGCACGACAGGAATACGATCAACTTTCGGAGATTTTGCATACGGTGTTGGATTACAGGGTGGCGACCGCAACGGCGTTTTTAGAGCAGCTGGAGTGAACGGCAGGAGAAGTTCAATGCGAGACATTACCGACGGGACATCTAATACGTTCCTGTTTGGCGAGCGTACTGGTGGTGTTAAGCTGTACTACAAAACAAATACCGCCACATTGCCGGCGATTTTGGGACAGACGAATGGTGGTTCCTGGTCAGACGCACTACTCTTCGAAAACTGGTTGCAAGGGTCGCTTTACGACGGCACCGCCAACGGCGGACCTTGTGCAATGTGCACCAATATTCGCGGCAACGGCTTCCACAGTTTCCACACCGGTGGATGTCAGTTTGCAATGGCTGATGGTGCGGTAAAATTTGTCAGTGAGAATATTGCTCAGATTACTTTTGCGTCACTCGTTACGATGGGCAAAGGCGAAGTTGTGGGAGAATTCTGATCGGTGACGGTCAGATTGGGAACGCGGAATGCCCGTCGCGTCAGCGGCGGGCATTTTCTTTTTTATGTAAACTTCTATGCATGCATTCGTGAAGGAACTCCATGTCAGTTCGTTTTTTTTTCCTGCTACAAATGGTTTTTGTTCTGGCTCTAGGGTGTGGGGGCAGTGAATCAGCATTTCGCAAGGCAACCAGTCCTGCGAAAGGTACATTGACTGTTGACGGTCTGCCGCCTGGTTCTGGAGTTCAGGTACAGTGTCATCCGGCCGGAGCGCCTGACGCAGAGCATCCAACAGTTTCCGCTACAGAAACCGATGCTGCCGGAAAGTTTTCAATTTCAACATATGAGTCTGGCGACGGACTCCCCGCCGGTGAATACACATTGACTTTCACGTGGCAGGAATTCAACGTCATGTCACGGTCCTACAGCGGCGAGGACAAACTGAATGGTAGGTACAGCGACCCCAAGACTTCCCAGATTAAGCTGTCCGTGAAAGATGGTGAGGAAAACGACTTGGGAGTTATCGCGTTAGCAACAGAGTAGCGACTGTCGCTTGTTTTACACTGAGTTTTGCCGAGCCGAAGATTCCACATTCTCCTTTTCTTTGTTTGACTGACGAGATCTCGATTCATGCCATCAAAATTGTCCTTGCTATTGCTCTTCATTTGCGGCACTACTGTCAATTCATGCTTTGGATTCGAAGACATAACTTCAGAGCAAACCAAAGATCTGCCCAAAGAGATCTTTCAGTACATCGATCGGCCAGAACCTGATTTTGCGTGGAAGCTGGAACAGACTACCGAACTGGGGGCGAACAAGGTTCATCGTCTGGTGCTGACGTCACAGAAGTGGCAGGGGATCGTCTGGAAACACAATTTGATTGTCTATGAACCAATGGAATTGGTTCACAAAGATCATATGCTGCTGTTCGTGAACGGCGGCGGGATTGACAATGTTGGTAAGCCACAAAACATCGGCGACATGGCAATGGGCATCGCACTCGCAAATTTTTGCGGTGCCAGAATAGCCACGCTGCATCAAGTTCCGAATCAGCCACTTATGGGCGGCAGAAAGGAAGACGACCTCATCACGGAAACATGGCTGAAATATCTGGAAACCGGCGATGCCACCTGGCCGCTGTTGTTTCCCATGGCCAAAAGTGCCGTGAAAGCGATGGATGCTCTGGAGCAATTTTCCGAGCAACAATTTCAACAGCCCATCAAAGGCTTCGTCATTACCGGCGCATCAAAACGCGGGTGGACCAGTTGGCTGACGTCCGTCGTCGATCAACGCATTATCGCCACCGCGCCGATCGTGATCGATACCCTCAACTTCCCAAAGCAAATGACTCATCAGAAAAAGACATGGGGTTTCTACAGCGAGCAAATTGCAGATTACACCAGCAAGGGACTCGTCAACGACGACGGTATTCCGCGTGATGGACGGGAAGCGGAACTCTGGAAGATGATGGATCCGTGGACCTATCGAGCCCAATTGACGATGCCAAAATTGCTGGTGGTCGGTGCCAACGACCGATACTGGTCGGTCGATGCGATGAATCTGTACTGGGATGATCTTGTTGGAATCAAGCACATTCATCGCGCACCAAATGGCGGGCACGGACTGGATGCCGGCCGCGAAAATGCACTGCGAACCATTGCCGTGTTTTTCCGCCACGCCGCAGGCGGAACGACTTTACCAGAATTCAATTGGAAGCCAAAAGTCACTGAGTCCGAAGTTGGCATCGCGATGACTCCGACGGGTGATCCGACAGCCGTTCGACTATGGGTAGCACGATCCGATTCCAACGACTTCCGCGAATCAGAGTGGGAATCGCAGGAACTGACATTGCAGGCCGGTGCCTTCAACGGAACTGCACCAAAGAATGGTGACGAACGCGTGGCTGTGTTCGGCGAGGCCGAATACAACTACGAAGGCGTGAACTATCTGCTTTCAACACTGGTGTTCTGGAAGTAGTGTTTCGGGACTGTTCCGCACTCAGGAATTCTGAGGGCCATCATCCACTCGTTGGATTTTGGCTCCCAGTTGATTCAGTTTCTGCTCGAACGCATGATAGCCGCGATCCAGATGATACACGCGGCGGATTTCTGATCGTCCTTCCGCTGCCAGCGCCGCCAGAACCAGCGCGGCACTGGCTCGCAGATCGGATGCCATCACCGGAGCGCCGGAGAGTTTTGAGACTCCGTTGAGAATAGCGGTGTTGCCGTGAACTCGAATATTTGCTCCCATACGAACCAGTTCTGCTGCGTGCATGAAGCGTTCGTGGAAAACGCAATCGGTAATGCGACTTTCTCCCGTGACCGTGGAAAGTAATGCCATAAATTGAGCCTGACAATCGGTCGGCAAACCGGGATACGGTTCGGCCGTCACGTCAGCCGGTCGCAGGATCGCACCGCCTCGAACGTGCAGAGTGTCAGACGTGACGTCAACGGAAACGCCAATCCGATCAAGAGCGTTCATCACGCTCGTCATATGCCTGGTAGGTGCGTTTTGGATTGTCACATCGCCCTTCGTGATCGCTGCGGCTAATGCCAGAGTTGCCGCTTCAATCCGATCGGGGATCACCGTGTGACGCACCTTGTGCAGGTGATCCACGCCATCAACTTCGACAATCGACGTACCGGCTCCGGAGATTCGCGCACCTGCAGCATTCAGAAAACACGCGAAGTCCTGGACTTCAGGTTCCTGAGCCGCAGAACGAATCACCGTGCGGCCTTTGGCCAATGCGGCGGCGACCATCACGTTGCACGTTCCTGTAACTGTCGGACCATGTGGCCCGCAGAGATCCACGTCCGCGCCACGAAGTTGCGACACAGTTGCGATGACGTATCCGCCTTCCAGTCGAATGTCGGCACCAAGTGCTGTCATGCCTCGCAAATGCAAATCGATTGGTCGATGACCGATGTTGCAGCCGCCCGGCAGGGAGACTCGAGCCGTTCCAAAGCGAGCCAGCAGCGGACCGAGCACACAGACACTGGCTCGCATTTGCCGCACCAATTCGTACGGAGCGACTGACGATTTTACTTCAGTGGCATCAATGAAAATCCTGCCATCATTGCCAACTTCAACAGCCGCACCGACGGCCTGCAACAGTTGTTGCATCGTTTGAACATCACGCAATTGCGGAACTTGTTCAAGAATCACTTCGCCGATGATCGCGAGTGACGCTGCCATAATTGGAAGTGAAGCATTTTTGCTGCCACCAGCGCGGACTGTTCCACAAAGCGAATATCCGCCTTCAATACAAAACATGTCCAAAATCAGCCTCCTTTCTGATCTCGTTCCGGGGCTGGAGCCTCGGAACAAGAAATGGATCAGGGGATTTACATCCCCCGCTCGCCTTACAAGATTCCTTCAACAATCCGCTCATTACCACTTAGATCGCGGCGAATTTCCGTTGAGCTAAACCCTGCCGCGATCAAAAGTTCAGCCACGATCTGACATTGCGCTGGATCAAGTTCCAGAGCGATGAACCCACCAGGCTTCAGAATCGTTGCCGCATCGGCCACCAGACGCCTGACAATGTCCAGCCCATCCTTGCCCGAGAACAATGCTTCTGGTGGTTCGTGCTGCACAACTTCCGGCTGCAACGACGCGCGTTCATCCTCGCGAATATAGGGCGGGTTGCTGACCAGTCCGTCGAACTTGATACCGGTCTCCACCAACGGCTGCAGAACATCACCAGCCAGCAGATTCACTCGGCTTGCCACTTCAAATTTTTCGACATTGCGGCTGGCGATTTCCATGGCTCGCGGCGAATTATCAGTCGCGTAGACAGTGCAATTCGGCCGTTGTCTGGCGATTGTGATCGCGATACATCCGGAACCAAATCCAACTTCAGCGACAGTTCGAGGCTGATCTTTCGGGATGCGTTCCAGGCATACGTCCACGAGTGTTTCAGTTTCCGGTCGCGGGATCAAAACGCCCTGACCGACTTCAAAGCTGCGGCCATAGAATTCGCGAGTTCCGACAATGTAGGCCAGTGGTTCCCGCTTCGCGCGACGCTGGACAGATTCTCGCATCTGTGTGCGTTCAGCGTCGGTCAGTTCTGAATCGATGTCGGTGTAAAGACGGATTCTCTGGCAGTGTCGAGCGTGAGCCAACAGCAGTTCTGCTTCCAGTCGAGGCGATTCCACGCCTTTCTGTTTCAGGAAGCTGGTAGTCCATTCCAGAATCCGTCGGACAGTCCAAATGTCCGCACTTGCAGGTTGGTTGCCAGGTGTTGACATAGGAAGCGAGTGCAATCAGTGGACGAATGTGGATTTGCGGATGGTGATCGGTCGCGGCGATTATAGTTCGAATGGCAAAATTGTTCCACGTTCGCCCGAAATGAGATAATTCAGCGTCCATAGTCACATTCAATCCTCAGCCTTGCTTTCGTCGCCGCACATTTTGACGAAAGGTTTACTCCGCGTGAGTCGGACCGGTGGTGATGTTACCGGATCGCTGCTGGCGACGCAGCAGTGCTGCTTCGATGAAGCCTTTGAACAGCGGGTGAGCGTTGTGTGGCTGTGACTTAAATTCCGGATGATACTGCACAGCGACAAACCAGGGATGCGATGCAAGTTCCACAATTTCTACCAAGCCACCGTCAGGGCTGGTGCCAGCGATGGTCATGCCGGCGGCGGCGAATTCTTTGCGGTAGTCCGGATTGAATTCATAGCGATGACGATGACGTTCGCTGATTTCCTGTTTGCCATAGGCTGTGGCTGTGCGCGTGCCTGGAGTAATCACGCACGGCTGCGCTCCCAGACGCATCGTGCCACCTTTATAACGTATGCCCTTCTGGCCTTCCAGCAGACAGATAACAGGATGCGACGTGTCGCTTGAGAACTCGCTGCTGTTGGCGTCGGCAAGGCCCAGCACGTTGCGAGCGAATTCA
>JBDNFT010000856.1:0-6073 GCA_041689695.1 Planctomycetaceae bacterium
AAACTCCGGCATCTCCTGCCGAAGTGGGGCATAGTTTCGTACTGTTGCATGCGGCGAATGTGAGTTTTTGAACAATATCCGGGGCTTGTCGGCGAATTCCTGCAATTTGATTCATTAGTTGCGGAAACTCCTACGACAGAGATATGGACTGATAATGTCGACCGTCATTCGATCCTGTCCAGGATGCAAATCACTCATTCTTTCAGACACTGACCAGTGTCCCGAGTGTGGTCACGTCCTTCACGCACGTAAAAATTCGCAGATTACCACAACGGGGGAAGGTTCGTCGCTGCGGTCTGCCACGCTGTTGGACCCATGCCCACACTGTGGCGAAATGGTCCGCACAGGTCTGGTCCGTTGCTGGAGCTGCAACGGATTCATGCGGGAAGACATTGCCGCCCGTTATCGGAACATGACTTCAAATCCACAACTAATCGTTTACAGCACGATTCCTGCCAATCAACGCACCGACTATTTGCCGCCACGAGTCACGGATGATACCTCAGTCCCCAAAGCGTACGACTCAGAAAGTTTCGTGTTGTCAGGCAGTTCGGGTAGTGCCACTCTGCAGCCAGCGGCGGAAGACGGATTTGAATTAGGTTCCGGTACAACAAAGTCAAAGCCTGCTGCTCAAGTCTCTCCACCTGCGCCGTCAGCTCCAATTGCCGATGCCACGAAGCCAGTTGCTCCGGCAGACGGTCCGGACAAACCAAAAGAGCAAACTCCAGGTGGTGTACCGCCAGCTCAAGAAAAAACACCAACGCCTGGACAAGCGGATCAGACAGGTTCACCCGGAACAGCAGCTCCGACGAAAGCAACTCGCGGCTCGAAATCCAACGAAGACGATCTGCTGTCTATCGCGATGCAGGACGAACGCGAAGTCAAGAAACGTCGCAGCGACAAACTGGCCGATCGTAAGCAAAAACAAATGCTGATCCCTTGTGCCTGTGGAGCGTGGATTCGAGTTCACGAGAGCCAGGCTGGCAAAAGTGTTCGATGCCGCAAATGCAAACAGCCCGTCATTGTGCCCAATATTCGCCGCAAGGCCGAAAAGAAGAAGTCCGAAAAAGCTGATGCTGTTCCCCGCATGGATGTCACATGGATCGAAGGAGTTCGATTCTTTCGACTGGCCCCAACCTCAATCGTGCTGAAGCCCGGCAGTGTGGCGGATAAATTCATCGAAGCCGATCTGGCCATAACAGATGCCGAAATTGTTGTTGTCGCGTTCAGCGGCGGGAGCAAAAAGAAAAGTGGCCTGCTGGGCAAGGCTCCGAAAATTGATCTCGTTGAGCAACGCAAACAGTTGCGTGAACAAATTTCAAAGACCGGCAATTTTACTGGTCTTGCAGATGTGGAAGTCCACAAAATTCCGACTGGTCATGTCGCCGAAATTCGACTTGTGCAGCCTGTTCTGAAAGCCAGCGAATCGATGTTTGCTGGTGTGCCGGTCTTCGGAGACGGACGCTTGGCGGTGTTCCTGCCGATTGCACTGGAAAATAGCGAACAGGCGTATTGCTCACAAACCTTGAGTGCATTTCGCACCATGAATGATCTGCTGAAGAAGAAGTTTAATCTGGAGTTGCCTGCGGCAGACAATGGTGTTCCTGCCACTGAAAAGCTCGACAGCCTGAGCTGCTTTATCAATCAGAGTCGTGTCGAATCACTCCGCGATGTGAATTACTACGAACAGGATCCGGCGTTTGCGTTGGAACTGTCAGGCTTCCGATGCAAAGCCTGTACTGCGGTGATCAGCGAAGAAGGCCGACTCAAGAATAAGCTTGGCGGAGCGAACGGCAAAGCCATCGCTAAGGCCAAGTGTCCAAAGTGCAGCGGGAAAATGGGCGAAGAACGACTCTACCGCATCAAGAAGGCAGGCAGCCCGGAAGCGGCGACCAAGTAGATCGCTAATCTTCGTTCAGCCGGTACAGGTGTTCGCCGGCTTTGCGGACCAGCAGCACACCTTCGTGTTCACGATTCGCAAATGATTCCACGTCGATCGTTGCAGGATCACGATAACCAAGGTTGATGCGTTCGCAGACTTCGCGTGGAATCTGTGATGCAACTGTCACCAGCACGCGAGGCCGTTCGTTTCCGTTTTCGAATGTTCCCGTTCCTCGCACATGCGTTGAATGAGCCAGCACGCCCCACGGAATATCCTTGAAGCGATCCCACTGTTTCGTGAAGTAGTCGCGAACGTGATAACCGATGCGCTCGATATTGGGACCGTGCGTCACTGAGATCTCTTTCATATGCGGCGCGTAGATGATCAGTTCTCCGCCGTCCGCCACGACTGGTTCCAGTTTATACATACATTTCCCGGCCACCCAAAGTTCGTCGTACATCGGTGGAGCACATGACAGAACCTGATGATACGACTTCGCGTGTCGTTTGATGTGAACTCGGCCAGACAATTCGGACGCCCCGCGCCATGCTTCCTCCGGCGTGCCGTAGAACATTCCGTACGGCGTTGCGTCTGTCGAGACCACAAAGGCAAGACAGCGACGTTCCAGCGGAATCAGCTTTGCCGCTCGATCGACAACGCGGCGCACAGGAGTATCCTGAACTCCGATGATTCCTACATTGGTAATCAAAGCACCCAGCCAGTGGAAGAAATTCAGTAGGTCCGGTCCGGAAATGCCAGGAAAGAAATACTTATTGCCGCCGCTGAATCCCACAACTTCGTGTGGAAACACAGGGCCAACCACCAACGCAATGTCGTAGTCATGAATGCAGCGATTGATCTGAACTGGTACTTCCATGGACAGCACGCCCGAGGAAATTTCGCGTGTTTCCGCTTCGGTCAAAACGCCAATCGTGGACAGTTCTGCTGGATTGTCCCATGCATGATTAAACAGTCCGACGTCAGTACACGGATCATCCGCAGCGATTCCAAGCATGGCGCGAATTTTGTCCTGCGGCATGGGCTGATGTGTACCCAACGCGACAATGACATCCAGCGACTTTGTGACTGGCCGCAATAGACTTCGCAGCGCAGGAAATAACACCGGAAGCGGGGCCGTTCTTGTGTTGTCAGGCACAATCAACAAAACCCGTTTGCCGCGAAAATCTTCCAATGGCACATGCTGATGAATCCAGTTGATCATCTGGTCAGCGTTGAGAGTCTTGAGTTCCATATTTATAATTTTTATTTTTGCGTCTTGGCGGCATTTGGTGCTTCGACGACACGTTCGACAATCACCTGAGCCATGCCGTACATCAGAGTGATTTGTTCTAGTGCCGGCATACGTTGTTCAGCGGTCCATTTTTTTACGGCCGCCTCCATATTTCGTTTGGCGAAATTTCGGCCAGCAATCAAATAGGCGTCTTCTCGCCAGACACCGCTTTGCAGTGTCCCGATCGCAGTCAGCAAATATGCTGGATCTTCCGTAGAACGCGCCATGTTGGCCACAAGTTCATTAACGTAGGCTTGGCGCAAACCTGGAAGTTCGGAACCACAACCGCTTTCAAGAGCCTTCAGTCCTGCCGCCAGTTGCTTGTCGCGATTTGCCCAGGCCAAAGCCAAAACGGGAGCAATCCGTGCGACCAGCGAGCCATGTCCGGCTTCGATACGGCCCATCGCCAGTTGTGGATTTGGTTGCATCACCTCCGGCAGTGATTGTTTAGACTGCAATGTTGCAGCCGCAAGCAGGCCGGTCAAATCGTCCAGCATGATTTCGTTTGCCCAACCACTGGCGTCATCCTGAAACGCTGACTGCACAATTTCGGCTCCGCCCGCGCGAATGATTCGTGACAACAATTGAATAGCACGCAGACGACGATCTTCCGCAATCACAAACAACCCGGATTGATTTCCTTCGCTGACAAGATGTCGACGGTATTCCTTAAATGCGCGATCGACCTGGCTGGAATTGCTCGTGCGAAGATCCTTAGCAATCCTCTGCCGTGCGGCATTCTCGTTGTTGGAAACTTCTAACGTCAACGTTCGAATTTCGCGTGTTGGCGGTGCCGCCGAATCAAGTTCCGCTCGCAATTGCACCATCGCCGTTTTGGCTTTGTCCGGTTCCCCACACAGCAAAGCGGCACGCACGACGTCGGCCACTGCGGTTGCTCGCAGCAATTCAATAGTGCGTTCAGTTCCATATTGGCCGGTGATCTGCTGCGTCGATGGAGTTTTCACAGCGACCGGTGCAGAAAGTTGAGACATGGCAGCAATCGCTGCGTCCAATTGCGTCTTGTTCTTTGTCGCAGCGGCCAGTGCTGCGTCAACTCGAACAGCAACAACAGGGTGTGCTGCGGGAATTGCCTTTGCAATTTGATCAAGAATCGCAGGTGATGCTTTGGCGGCTCCGGCGATAGTTGCGATTTCAGTCAGCGATTCAGAAATCACGCCAGGATTATCACTTGCAACGCCCCATGCGATCGCTTCGGTCCAGCGTTGATGCAACGCCAGATCGCACGCGACCGCAGTATTCAGCGGTTCGGACCACATCATCACATCCGTCGCCGAAGGAACGGGTATGACGTTTTCACGGCTGTGGTCAGCAATCCAGAACCATGCCACACTTGCCATCGTGTCGCGATTGGCAGTAATTGTCGTATCGAGTCGCCGCGTTGCCACCAATGCCTTGGCTTCAGTCACTTTGCCTTCAACGACAAGTGCGGCTGCCAGCGAGAGAGCTGCTTCCGTTCCGGCACGACCGATGTTCGGAATGCCTCGTTGTTCTCCCAACGCCAAATCCAGTTCGATCTTCGCCTTTGTCTGCTCACCAGCCGCCAAATGTTTCCAGTATTGTGTCACATGTGGTTCGATCCGATAGAACGCTTTCGAGCGGTCTACGGTGACGAGCTGTTTGAATTCCTGAGCGGCAAGCGTGGCGTCGCCGGTTTGCAGGAAGAGATCTCCCGTCATTCGCCGCGCCCAGGCTTTGTCTCGCAGGTTTGGCTGTCGAGCCAGCGTGATCATCTGCTTGACCATGGCCGTCACTTCGGCTTTCGGATTGGACTTCGCGGCTAACGCCTTCCTTTCAGCTTCTTCTTCAGCCGCGAGCCGTATGTCCATCTCCTCTTCAGTTTCTTGATTATCAATTGGCACATACGGAGCAGGGTCAGCCAGGTTTCCGAGACCAGGCTTTTTGTTGAGGACCGCCAGCAGCCCGGCCGTGAGTGCCAGCAGCACGCCACCGACAATGGCGTACATCACAATCGGGTTTCGTTTTGTGGGTGCGGATTTATCAGCGGCCTTCTTCGCAGCAGCCGCTTCATCTGACAATCGTGTCGGCTTGCGCTCGGTGGTTTTCTCGCCCGATTCTGTTGCCTTGAAAATCGGGACCATACATTTTTCATTGGCGCAGCGGACTGATTTCCCGATGGCAGATTTTGGCACGAAGCCAACCTGTTCGCACATCGGACACGTGACTTTGTGCAGACGGGTCTTATCGGGTTTGGCTGCGGCTTGAATTGCCGTCTGAGCCGCGACAGTGCTGCCTATTCCAAACGGATCGTCTTCATCGACTTTTGTTTATGGTCCGGACGTGCCGCCTACGGGTCGAACTGGCGCGACTGGTTTTGGCGCTGCGCCGGGAGCTACTGGCGGTGGTGCAACAGGTTTGGCACCAGGCCGATGCTTTGCCGGCCCGGCCTGAGGTTTTGGTACGTTCTTGGCGCCACGCGATCCATCCATCGCCGCACCGCAAAACGGGCAGTCGAGAACATCATCTTCAAGAACTGATTGACCACAGGATGGGCAAGTTGGAAGTGACATGGCGTTGAGAATCAGCTTGTTTCAAAGTTCCTGGATGTCATCAACCGTCAGCGCGACACCGCACTGCCGTTTGGGTAAGTTGAAGTCTAATACACAATTGATTCTTCCGCGAGTCGGTCTGTATCTTCAAAAAGGTGTTGGTTTTTGCGAATGATGATGGGAACTCGTTGAGGTGGAACTTGTGTTAATACGGAGGATCGCCACCAACATCCGGCGGTGTGCGGCTTCGAGGTCACCAAAAACTCTAAATTCACCAGGTTGATTCGGCATACGCTTTTCAGGACGAGTTTTCTGGGTTCACAGTTCCGTATTTTTATGCTGTTCTACGTAGGTCCTTTCTGCCGGAAAGGA
>JBDNFT010000857.1:0-4187 GCA_041689695.1 Planctomycetaceae bacterium
ATGATGTTGTTCGTCGAAAATGCTGAACCGCAAAGTGAGCGGTTTGTCGCCGAGATTGAAAGCATCGAGTTCCAGTGCAGTGAACTGATGCCAGTCTGAGATCAGGCCCTGAAAATTGGCACCGGGATGTTTAGTCCCCGCAAGTCCATTCACTCGCATAGATGTAGAACCAATAGAAGTCCATTCCGCCGATTGTTTGATCGTTGCCTCATGCGGATACCACGCATTCAGCTCTCGCGGACGTTCAAACGACGCCAGCAGGGGGAATTCATTACGCTGCAGGACGCATTCGCGCAATTCGCATCCGGGCGACCAGCTTGGCATGAGAAGCAGAGCGGCAGTTGTTACTAACGCGATTGACTTTTTCGATCGGCTATTTACCAATCGTCCTACGCACCAGCATAGGCCGGCAAGTAACCCGCATCCGTTGGCCAGCATGTCGCTGAGACTTGTCGCACGACCGACGAACTGCTGCAGCACTTCGCATATTCCGCCCAGCACAAGCAGGATACTTGCCAGCACAATCAATCGTCTCAGACTCATCCGCGCAATCCGAGGCCAGGAATCGCGAAATCCAACGCTTGATGGGTCCAGCAATCCTGCGGCAAGCAGGAATGTGATGAAGAACGACGGTGCGTGAGCCAGATTAAACAGTTCTGACCATTGCCGTCCGGTTTGAGGGAACGGAAACAGCAGGACGAGTGATAATGTGCCGGCGATCAGCGCAACTACAATCCAACGAAGCCAACGCGAATACGCGGTGCTGGCGGCTGCAGGAGATATCGTGTTTTGGCTCATCATGAGTTGATGGTGGCACTTCAACGCTTGTCGCTGGGATTCCGCCGGACTGGCGATCAGGAACCGTCCCAAAATCAAGTACGTCAGCCTTTCCAAGCTGACTCGTTCTTCCCGTATTTATGTCAGGCTGGAAAGCCTGACGTACTTTTGGGATCTTATTTCCGGGGACTGTTCTGAAGCAAGCCGGTCTCATGGGAATTGTCGGCAGCTAGTCAATCGTTGCAATTCAAATGCGGATTTGTCGCACGAATTCCGTCTGAGTGGCAAGACCGGGACGTTCGTTGACTTGAATCAACACTCCCAGTGGGGCATGATTTATCAGGAATCGCAGGATTGGCGGTCTATTCCGACGCTGCTGCATGACTTTTGCCATCAAACTGTTTGCCTTGTCATCACCATCGGCAAACGTAAATTTCAACACGAGATTTCCTGATGTTCTACCGCAATTACCAGCTGCTTTTCTTTTGGCCGTTCCTGATCACATCAGTCGCTGCGATTGGCCAGGACGAAATTCGCCTGCTGCCGTCATCGTTGCGCTTGGATGGAAAAGATACGCAGCATGCCGTGCTGGCCGAAAGGTATTCTGCCGAAGATGCTGTTGGCGTCGCCGACGTCCAGTTGACCTCCGACAATCCGGATGTCGTTCGCATCGACGGAATGGCTATTCGCTCCGTCGGAAACGGGGAGACTTTCGTTCGTGTCACTGGCAACTCAAGCCCCGCCGCAGCAATGCGTGTCACCGTGACCGGAGCTGATCAGCCGTTTCAATGGTCGTTTCGAAATCATGTGGAACCCGTGCTGGCGAAACAAGGTTGTAGTTCTGGTGCTTGCCATGGCGCGTTGGCAGGGAAGGGTGGTTTCAAATTGTCGCTGCGTGGCTACGATCCGGAACGCGACTACTTTAACCTCGTCGAATTGCAAAGTGGGCGGCGAGTTGAACCAGCCGAACCTGCGGCCAGCCTGATGCTGACGAAACCTTCAATGGCTGTTCCCCACAAAGGCGGGTTGCGGCTGAAGACAGATTCGTGGCACTATAAGATTCTTTCCGAATGGATCGCACAAGGTGTTGCTAAACCGACTGAGACCGATACAAAACTTGATCATCTGGAAATTCTTCCTGAACGCGTCATGCTCCAGGGAAAAAATTTGCAGCCGCTGATTGTGCGAGCTCACTATTCAGACGGGCGTGTTGAAGATGTCACGCAGTTGGCCAAGTTTTCATCATCAAACGAAGCGGTCGCGACCGTCGGTGAAGACGGCCTAACGACCGTGATTGGTCCAGGTGAAGGTGCCGTAACGGCATGGTTTTCCAGTCAGATTGTGATCGCTCGAATCGTCGTTCCTTATGAACAGCAGATCGATGATGCTGTCTTCACTACTGCCGTGCGCCGCAACTTCATTGACGACAATGTCCTGCAACAACTCAAACGTCTGAACCTGAAACCTTCCCCGCGTTCTTCTGACGAAGTGTTTATTCGGCGCGTTTATCTCGACACAATCGGCACGTTGCCGACCAGCAAAGATGTGCGTGAATTTCTGGCAGATACCTCCGCAGAGAAACGTGATCGTGTCATCGAATCACTGCTGAATCGCCCGGAATTCATTGACTTCTGGGCGTACCACTGGTCCGATCTGTTGTTACTGAATGGCACGACCGTTAACCCCGAAGCGATCAATGCGTTCTACAAATGGATTCACGATCGAGTCGAAAAGAACGTGCCATGGGATCAGTTTGTTCGCGAAATCGTCGCCTCACGTGGTTCGAACATGGAACTGGAACACGGTGCGACGAACTTTTATGCAATCCATCAATCTCCGGAAGACATGGCGGAAACGGTTAGCCAGGCGTTTCTGGGTCTCTCCATTGGCTGCGCGAAGTGTCATAATCATCCGCTCGAAAAATGGACGAACGATCAATACTACGCATTCGCGAATCTCTTCTCCCGAGTTCGCGCCAAGGGTTGGGGCGGTGACGCTCGCAGCGGCGATGGTAAACGAACGCTGGTGACCGTGAATTCCGGGGAACTCGTGCAGCCGAAGAATGGCAAGCCGCAATTGCCCACGCCACTTGACGCGGAACCCATTGCGTTCGACGCTCCTGGCGATCGTCGCGAATATGCCGCCGAATGGTTGACGTCGCCGGACAACGAACTCTTTTCAAGATCAATCACCAATCGTATCTGGAAGAATTTCTTTGGCGTAGGTTTGGTCGAACAAGTCGATGACATGCGTTCTTCAAACCCCGCCAGCAACGAACAGATGCTGGCTGCCGCATCGAAATATCTGGTGGAACAGAAGTTTGATCTTAAGGCTTTAATGCGAGCGATTCTGCAATCTGAAACGTACCAACGCAGCAGCGAGACGTTGTCTGAGAATGCCGGTGATCAACGTCAGTATTCGCGATACTTCCCGCGTCGATTGATGGCAGAAGTTTTGTTGGATGCGGTTTCAGAGGTGACCGATGTGCCGACTGACTTCACTAAAATTGTCTTCCTTGGGTCGGACGTAAAAGACACGAAAGATTATCCCAAAGGAACTCGTGCGATTCAGTTGCATGACTCTGCAGTGCAGTCGTATTTCCTGCAGACCTTTGGACGCAATCAGCGACGGATCACGTGTGAGTGTGAGCGGTCAGATGAACCGAGTCTGGTGCAGGTTTTGCATCTCTCCAACGGAGAGACAATCAATCCCAAACTTTCTGCCACGGAGAATCGCCTGACAAAATGGCTGACCGAGATCAAATCGGATCCTGAATTACTGGATGAGATTTTTCTGACCAGCGTCGCTCGGCTGCCCAGCGCAAGAGAGAAGGATGAAATCCTGCCGCTACTGGCGTCGGCCTCAGCGGAAGAAAAGCGAATTGTGCTGGAGGATCTTGTCTGGAGCATCCTTAGCAGCCGGGAATTTCTATTCAATCACTGATGGAAATCCGTGCAGTCTTGCGTACAGATTCGACATGCCCGATTGCGATTTCCCGAGCAAATTCGAATTCGTTCCCCAAGTGGCCTGTGATTTGCACGTCGCTACCGTTCCCGGTTACCCTTCCTCAGTGAATTCATATCAAGCATTTCTGCAAGCCAATATTTCATGTCCGAACCTCAATTGTCTCCCCGCGAAGCCATCGCTCTGTGTCGTCAACGCGAAATCCGCGCGATCGACCTGAGATTCACGGACTTCTGCGGGTCGCAGCGGCACTTTACCATTCCAGCCGATCGACTCACGGAAGAAAGCTTTGAACATGGCTTCTCGTTTGATGGGTCGTCGATGCGAGGCTGGCAGGCGATTCATGAAAGCGACATGCTGATCGTCCCGGAATCGCAGACATGCTTCGTCGATCCGTTTATGAAATCTACGCTGGCGATGCTGTGTAACGTCAAAGATCCTGTGAC
>JBDNFT010000858.1:0-11628 GCA_041689695.1 Planctomycetaceae bacterium
AAGCGGCGATCCGTGGAAAATATGTCGTTGTTCGAACGACGCCCCGTTCCTGGCGGGTGGAACGCAACTGGAACATTGAGAGGCAGCAGTTGATATGTGGCAATTGCAGGATTCAATTTTATGTACTGGACCAGGACGGCGTTTTGCTGCGGTGGTAATTTCCGCACTGTTGCTGGCGGTCAGGACTTCGGACTCGTCGTCGGTTGCCGCCGAAACCATGAAAGCAAACCGCCGAGTTCAGGTGACGTGCGATTGCCTCGAAAACCAGCCTGCCAGAACATTGATAACTCGTCTTGGTGATCACAACCTGACCCTGAAAAAATTTCGTGCCGCTGAGAGTCAGGGCTTACTTCAGTTTACGGTTGATAGCGAGAGTGGTGCAGTCTGCACAACACATGACGATCAGTTGGATTTTGAGTCTCAGCGTGAATTTCAATTTCGCGTTCTTGCTGATGAAGAATCAGAATACGACGAATTTCTGGCCGAATTCTCTGCTGGACTTGTCGATTCTGGCCTTCCTGAAGACGACCTGAAATCGCTTTCTGTCTCTACGGTCGTTTTTGATATCACTGTTCGATTGAGTGATGTGCCTGAGTCTCCAGTTCTTGAGGATTCCCACTTTGGGGTTGAATTAGCAAGCAATGCTCCCGTTGAATTTGGATGCGTCAAGACGAGTCACCAATTGGCATCTTCGGATTGGCAGTTTTACATCACGAGTGGCAACGAGGATGGCATTTTCGAGATTGATCTGAAGACTGGTGTTCTGACCCTGGACGGTTCTGCATCATACAATTCGGATCTGCGAGCGGATTTTGAACTGCAAATTCTCGTCGAAAATTCTGCTGGCGCATTTGAAACAACTAATGTCTTTGTGAGTGTGCATCGCGAAATTCCAGAGTCAGCTTCAACGCCGTCAATGACGAGTTTGCCTGAAGAAACTCCTGAGAGCCACTCATTGGAAGCGTCCGCTGCGCTCGTGGAAAATGAAATGGCTCTGCTGGCAAAAAATGAAGCGAATGAACTCACTGCAGAAATCAATGGTAGTCCGGGAAACCCTGTTGACACCAATGGTGCAGAACTGGAAGCAGCGTCGAGTATTGACACGCTTCCAAATGTTAATGAAATTGATGCGGCAGAAGTTCAGCAATGGGTGGGTGGCGATGAGAGCGTCAAGCGCGTTCCGAAAGCAGATTTTCCTGGCGTGCATTCGAACGCCGTATCCAGGTTGCCGATCACAAGACCTGTTTCGAATTCATCGGCTGGAATATCGCTCCAGGATTCACCGGACTACTTACTGACTATGGGAGCGTTTTCTGTTTTTCTGGTGGCCTGCATGGTGGCCGTTCTGGTTTGGTCGCGTGGAGCGGCAAATCGTGCAAAAAAACTCGAGGACGAAGCATCAGAAGAAAAGCTTAAGGCTGCATTGAATGCTATACAACATGATGAAGAAATCAGATTGCTGAAGTCAGAGCAGCAATCCGAGCTGGCGGATCGTGATCGGACAATCTCGCAACTGAAGAAAGAACTTCGTTCGATCACAAACGATTTTGATTCAGACGATGTCGGTGATGATGATTTTCATGTTGAACGTGATCAGAACTCATGGGCTGGTCATGGAATGAAATCTTCATCTGATTCTCGATTGATGAAAGATGAGGTTCAGGTTTCGAGCTTGCAGCATCGTGATTCGATTGTCGATGCTCGAACCAGTTTGGGATCTGCTTTTGCGCGAACCGGAAAGGAATTGGCCCGCGATACACAGTCGCTGCCGTTTGCAGTTCTATCTCATGAAGTGGCGGGAGAATTCTTGTGTGAATCGACCGAGTGTGCCGTTGCAACTTTGGACGATCCTCAGGATCTGCGAAGTGAGCTGGCCGACTTGTTTGTAATGAATGGTCTGGAAGAGTCTGAAACTTCAGCGGAGTCGTCCGACCTGACTTTGAGCGATGACCATCAGACAGTGAGTGCTGATTCACCAAATCAGGAGTTGTTCGAAGAGCAAATCGCGACATCACAGCCGGAAGTTCAGGAAAATCAGGAGCAGGCTTCTGAGGATTTGCATCTTGATTCTGTAAAACTTTATCTTTCAAAATTGCTGGAACGATCACAAGACGCGACAACTCCGGAAGCGATTCTGGTTGATCGCCGTAAGACTGCGGATTCCCACCGTGGCATCGATCGAAGAGCGAAGCAAGAACCTACTCGTGCGCCTGTAAAGTCTTACCTGGATGCCTACATGTCAGCTCACGGTGGTGAGCTGACAGACCTTGTAGATAAAACAGCCATTCAGTCATCAAAGCCGACGCCTGAGGACGCATCTAAGCCGCCGAAGCCTCGCCCGCCAGTGGATGTTCATTCGATGCGGGAAACAATGAATTCTTTTCGAGTCGTGGCGATTCACTCTTCAGAGCATGCCTTGCTGGCGCATCTGTTGCGCGAAGCGAAGGCGAAAATTGCCGGGCGAACGGTCATGGTCGCGGGGCTAGCCGGCATTACGCTTCTTGTTATCTTAGCCAACATGAAACACGTCATCGATTTCAGCTCCCTGAATTGGTTGATGTGTTCGCTGGTGTTGTTGTCAGTCGCTGAGCTGTGTCTGCGAATTCATGCTGTCATAAAGCAGCGACGCAGTGTAACTTCAAGCGTTCTACCGCCACGCCCGGCCACGAAAGCCAGACGCCAGTTGCCAAGTGCTGATTCGGTTCCGGAATAGCCGCCGCTGGCTGTTGCCGATACAATAACGAACAATGCAGTCCGATCGACTGCCAGCGTTAAAGTGTCCTCAACGAAGGAAATGAATCCGTGACTCAGAAAATCATCATTGATGCTGATCCCGGAATTGCAGATGCTCTTGCGATCCTTGTGGCTCTGGCTGACCCTTCAATCGACGTATTGGGGCTCACTGCAGTTCCCGGAAGTGTTTCCGGTATTCAGGCGACACGCAATCTGCAGTACCTGATTGGCCTGGCTGATCCACTGCGGCATCCTCGCGTGGGACAATCAGATACCGCAGATTCTTCTGCCAACCATATTCCCGTCGGCATGCCATTGCAGCAGTCGTTGAACGGACGCATGGGGTTGGGAGATCTTGATCCTTTGGCGCCCGATCTTCACAATCGCCGAGAAGCACCCAAGCTAATCGTGGATCTTGTGCGAGCAAATCCGCAGGAGATTCGCATTCTGACGTTTGGCCCACTGACGAATGTGGCTATGGCGTTGGATCTGGATCCGGAGCTACCGTTGTTGCTAAATGGTTTGATATGTCTGGGCGGCGTCATGCGGCACAGCGGCGATGTGACACCCACTGCGGAATTTAATATCTGGTCCGATCCTCAAGCCGCTCGCGCGGTCATGCGATCGCCGATCGGGAAAATCATCGTACCCCTGGATGTCAGCCAAGCTCCAGGATTGACCTTTGACGACGTTGATCGCTTGAGCGGACTTATTCCATCGACTCCTATTGGTGAATTTGTGATCGGACTTCTGCAGTTTGCCGTCCGAGCGAATCATCAGTTCCTGCCGCGTGAGGAAGTTCCGATTCCAGCGGCAGCCGTTCTGGCCATCGCAGCACAAGTGGCAACGTTTTCCACAGAGAACGTTGCCCTGGATGTTGAGACATCCGGAGAACTCACCAGTGGCATGACCATTGTTGATCGTCGTCCCTACGGACCACGCCAAACCAATGCCGAAGTGGTTACACAACTGGATGTGCCATCTGTCATTGACTATTTCTGTCGCGGCTTGCGGCGAATCGCGGTCTCGTCCGACGGTCGCTAAGGCGAGCGCTGGGAAACAAATTCCGAATTCCGGATTCTGCGCCCGGGCAACCAGTTACGATCGACCATGCTGAAGGATGCAGATCTGAGACAGACCTGCCTACGTAGTTCGACCTGTGCCAGGTCGAATTCCTTAGACTCGGCAACATCGTTTGGTAGAACTGATTCTGCCGCTCGTCGAACGTGTATCACATAGCTGCGTTGCCACGAAGTTCGAAAAACGGCTGTTTAGATTACGAATCCTTGCGAACGAATTCCTGCAATGCCGCATCCGTAAACTGCACGCTGTAACCAGGAGCCTGCGGCGGCATATAGCGACCTTGCTGCATCACCACAGGATCACAGACATGTTCATGCAGGTGATCCGAGTATTCTGCTACGCGATCTTCCATTGACGCAGAAACGCAGACATAATCGACGATGCTGGCATGCTGGACATATTCACAAAGACCAACACCGCCTGCATGCGGACAAACAGGAATTTTGAATCGGGCCGCCAGCAACAGCACAGCCAGGACTTCGTTCACTCCGCCCAGTCGGCAGCAATCCAGTTGGCAAACCTGCAACGCGCCGGATTGCATGAACTGTTTGAACATGATTCGGTTGTGGCACATTTCCCCGGTGGCAATGCGAATCGGGTTGACGGCCTTGGCGATCGCAAGATGACCTAGAATATCGTCGGGCGATGTGGGCTCTTCGACGAACCATGGATTGAACGGTGCCAGCTCCCGAATCCATTCGATCGCTTGCGGTACATCCCACACTTGATTCGCATCGATCATCATGTGGGCATCATCACCCATTTCGCGACGCAACACACGGCAGCGGCGTTTGTCGTCGTCCAGATCACGTCCCACTTTGATTTTGAAATGCTTCCAGCCACGGTCTTTTAGGTCCGCACACTTCTGCTTTAAGGCTTCATCTGAATATCCAAGCCAGCCAGCAGAGGTTGTGTAGCTTGGATAGCCGATGCCGTTGAGTTCTTCAATGCGCTGTGCCCGCGTCGATGTATGGCGGCTCAAAAGTTCTACCGCTTGGTTGGGCGTCAGAGCATCGGTGAGATATCGAAAATCGACGCACGCGGTGAATTGTTCTGGCGACATGTCGCAGATGACCTGCCAGACAGGTTTGTTTTGCATTCTGGCCCACAGATCCCAGACGGCGTTGATTACGGCGGCGGCGGCCAGATGAATCACACCTTTCTCAGGACCTACCCAACGCAACTGGCTATCACCCGTGAGTTTGCGGTACAGCGTTACTGGCTCCGTCATCAGTGATTCAACCGTCTGGCCGACCAGTAGCGTGGCGAGAGATCGAATAGCGGCGACACAGATTTCGTTGCCTCGTCCGATTGTAAAAGTCATGCCATAGCCATGACGATCTTTTGAATCCGTATGGAGTACGACGTACGCGGCCGAGTAGTCCGGATCCGGATTCATGGCATCGGACCCGTCCAGGTGCTGCGATGTTGGGAAACGAATATCGAACGTTTCAAAGGCCGTGATTTTTGTCGTCATGTTTTGATGCCTGTGGATAAACTTTACAGATCCGAATAGATTTTTCGTTGCGTTAACGGTTGTTGCAGTGTATGACGATTGAAAAACAACGATCGTCTTGCCGCTCGTTTGAGACAAGATACCGAAGACTAAGCATTCCGCAAAACCACGTGGCCGATGTTTCACATCCTGCATATCGTTGGAACTATGCTTTATGCAATGTTTTGTTCAACTACCCATAGGAATTAGCGTGATGAGAAATTCGTTTGCCCTTGCTGCCGTAATTCTGTTTTTATGCCCGCATTGGATTGTTGCCGACGAACAGAATGGCCCCTCCGAAGCGAGCAATGCAGACGCCTCACTGGAATTGCGGGTGACGGGCAGCAACGTCGTTTTTTCCGGTGAACGTGATTTGTCGAAAGGAATCTCCGAGGCTGCGACACTGAAGCGAAAGGTGAAGCAGGCGGCGACGCCACTTCGTCAGATTCAGCAGGAGATCAATAAGCTGGAAATCGCGATGGTGCAAGGAGACCAGCAACTGGTTGTTTTAAATGCACAACTGGCGAATGTTCGGGATGTTGCCACGAACAATCGACTCGTCGGCTCTCTTAATGCAATCGAAGGACAAATGTCACTTGGCCGTAAATCACTGGAATCGCTGAAAGAAAAAGAGAACCACGCAAGAGTCGAACTGAATGCGGCTCGGGAAGCGTATATTCAAAATGTGATCGATATGCGAAAACTCGCAAATGTTTTGAATGAAGGGTATGCATCAGCAAACGATTCAGCCGAGATTCAAGCGAAGCTCAAAGCTTTGGAAGTGACTGCTGGCAAACCGTTGAAGTTCGAAGAAACACCGTCATTGCTCAGCAGTATTCGCAAACTGGAGGACATGGAGAAAGCCGTTCATGTGGAAAAAATATCACTGCGCCGCGACGGTAACACGTTCTACGCATCAGTGGTGATCAACGGCAAACATACAACAGAAATGATCGTCGATTCCGGTGCCAGCGTGATCAGCTTGCCCTATGAATTGGCAGTTTCGATGAATCTAAAGCCAGAACCCAGCGACAAAAAGATCGTGCTTGAAATTGCCGACGGAAGTAGAATTTCCGGAGTGCTCAAAAAGATCGCAACCGTTCGCGTGGGTACTTTCGAACTTAAAGACGTTGAATGTGCGGTACTTGGCCCGGAAGCTATCAACGCAACCCCGCTACTGGGTATGAGTTTTCTTGGTGAGTTTCAGTTTCAACTTGATTCAGCGGAATCCACACTGGGCATGACGCAAATTGAGGGCGATGCGTCAGCGGCCAGGCGAAAGTAGAATTCCCGGACGACCCCTATCTTTTATCTTCCGCCACGAACTTCACTGGCAGTGGGATGTCGAGCGTATCTTTGTTGGCTTTGAAGCCGTCGCCATCGACATCGACGAAGACAGGGTTATTCAAAGCTGCCGGATGTTGAGTTCCCCACATCGGCCCCATAACCTCGCCGATGAGTTGAGTGCGGTGCCCAGTGAGGACGATCAGATGAGAGTCCTCCGTGAGTTCCACATCGACGTCCTGGTTAAACTTGATAACATCTTTTTCCGAACCAAACATTGCAGGATGCGTGTCGCGGCTGAAGGTCAACTTGTCCGTTCGGCGGCCATTGACCAGAACAATCACCGTGTCGATGTCGAACCAGTTGGGACACTGCACTCTGATCGACGCTGTGACTTTCTTTGATGCCGCTTTCAGATCCTGACCGGCGACAACGCCATTTTCTTTACTGGCAGCTTCTCGAAATGTTGCCTCAAGATAAGGACCGTTTGACATGATGATGTGACCAGCGCGCGAGTTGTCTCGCATCTCATCCGAGTTGATCTTTGCAGGGTCGTCATTGCTGGATTTGATCCAGATTCGCAGACCGCCGGAACCGTGGTAGTTGTAGTGCGAGTCCGTGTTCACAACACCGTAGATCCGGAACCCCTGGTTCAGCAACTGCAGCCAGTTCAAGGTCCTCTGATTGCCAAACGCTTTTCCGTCACGCATATCGTAGCGAGTCGGGTTCAACAGCGGATCAATCGGATGGATTTCCATAACATTCATGATGCCGAACGATCGTGAATATCCTTCGTCTGCAGTTTGGTCTCCGTTGCGATCATAGAACAGCCAGCCGAGGTCTGGATGGTTCTGCTGGATCAACTTGACACTATTGTCGTCCCATGCAGCAATGCGTTCCATTTGAGCTTCAGGACTTACGTCCGTCACGGGGGCTCCGCCGTCCTGAGTTCGTGGACTGTAAATCAGAGGGAACACATTCTGGTGATTCAATGGCAGCGGTGAGCCTGTAAGTTCCATGCCTGTGACAGTCGCCAGGAACGGTTTTAGCCCTAACGCCGTGATATGATCATCGTACGTGCTGATCCGATTGTGTTCGGTGCATGGCGCGAACTCGATGTGTTCCGCCGCAAGATTCAAAACGCGTCCGCGCTGGCTGCTGGTGTTGTCGCCAGATGGCGAACTATGACTGTGAAAATCAGCACTGACCCAACCGGGAGTCTCGATGACTCGGGGAAGTTTGACTTTCAATTCAGTGGTCTTGCCCGGTTGAACACTAAGCTTCGTAAATTCGACATTGTATTCCGGTCCGTGGCTGATGATGATGTCATAGTCACCTGCAGCCATTTCAGTTTTAACTTTTCCGTTGGAGGTGTAAGCCAGATTTTTTACAAAATGTTCGCCGGTTTCTGGTGCCCGGTTCGGAGTTGGCGTCTTGTCGTTGCCCTTGAATTCAATCTTCGCAGGAATCGCCTGGCCTTCGGAATCGGTAACCGTGATATGAGCGACGCCAGGATGATAATCCGGCAGTTCAAGTAAGTTCTTGTCGGAAGCAGAAAGGGTAAGAGTTTGCTTTGCGAATTCTTGCCCAGCAACAGAAACGGTTGCTTCACACGATCCGGACGGCAGTCGGCGAACGACCGTTCCGTCTTCGCCAGTGACGACAGTTCCCCAGGATTCTTCGCCGCATTTTAGAGCGATTCTGGCACCGTGGACCGGGTGACCATCAGCCTGAACAATCAGCCGCGATTCAACAAGTTTACCGCCTTGTTCGCGTGCATCGGCGTAGTCCGCCAGCACTTCAGCCAAGTCCTGAGCCACAAATAGCCATCGCGTCATGGAAAACGTTTCAGCCGGCTTCAGGACAACAGGCTTTCCATCGACCGGCTCATACACCAACACGGATTCGCGAGCGTTGCTATTGCAGCGGATTTTGAATCCCGGGGCGTAGACGCCATACGCCTGTTGCCAGAAAATGTCCTGAAACGAAAAGAGATCCACTGTCCCATTCGGTGACTTCGGCATTTCTTCTTTGCCCGCATCCGCTCGCAGGTCATCTTCCAGAACCAGGGTAATATCTGCGTCGGTGGTGTTCGTCCATTCCGACGTGACGGCCATGTAGGCTTTGTCGGCTTGAAGCGAATACGTGACTCTAAGGCTGGGGGTTTCTTTTGTCGGAGCAGCAAGAATGCTCACAGCGGCTTCGCCGAATTCTGTTCTCACACCGTTCGTGACTTCGATGGAGTTCGCCACATCGATTTCTGCCACATCCACAAATGAAAACACACGCCGCGCGGGATAGAAGGCACTCAATTGGTCACTTTGATGTTTCAGCGTCGCTAAGTCAATCAGGCAGCCGCCGACGTTGCGAACTGTCATATTCGCATTTCGTGTGGCCACTGGCTTTGCGATGACGGCTCGCAAGTGACCGTTCTGCATCACCATGTCCCCGTAGATTGCATCCACTTCTTTGCCGTGCGGAATCAGCGTCTCCCAGTTAGATTCGTTAAGAGTCTGCACCAACACTGTGGAGTCATCGGCAGCCGTGACGATTGTGGAGCCGAACACGATCAGGCAAAAAGCACAGGAGGCGTGCCGGATTCGCTGGCGAACAGGGCTGAAAACAGCGATTCGATCGAGAATTGCAGGGACGAGCATTGGTGGGTTCCGCATAGAACGAGGAGGACTGAGGCGGGGTCATCATTTCCGTTCAGGCATCGAATGGCAAGTGTGCAGCAAAAAACACATGCAGATTTAACAGGGCGGCAGCGATGTTGAGTTCAAATGCGTTGTGCCGTAGGACGGGTCTCCAGACCCGTCAGGACCATTACCATACCACCGGTGATCGGCAGGATTCGCCGATTTTCCAGACTGCTCCAGAACAATTCGTGCGAAGAGCTCAAGAAATCGCACAATGTGTTTCATTGGTGTGGTATGCTGCTGATCTGTCTTGAAATATCGCGATCGAATTGTCCCAGTCGTATGAGGCCGGGAATTCGCCGTCTGCTCTTGAGGATCATGGAAGATGCTCGTCAAAATTCTGCTCTCCTTTGGATTGCTGGCCGCTCCGTTTACTTCTTCATATCCGCTCGATACCACCGTTGATTCATCGACAAGTGCTGTTGATGTGCCGGATGCACCGAAAGACGTTGCCGCCACAAACGTGGCTGCTTCCGCTAAGCCAGCTGAGTCGCAGACATGGACTTTGCGATACAAGTTTCTCCCTGGCCAGCAGTTGAGATATAAGAACACGGAGAACGTGACACTTGACGCGATGCAGGGTGAACTTCACAAAGTCGATGTCACAAGTTTTGAACAGCGACGTGTGTTCACAGTCAATTCAGTTGACGAAGCCGGGTCTGCGAAACTGGCGATGCAGTATGAATTCGTCCGAATGCAGCGACAGACCAATGAATTTCCACCAGTTGTGTTCGACACAAATATGGAAGCGAAAGATGTCCCGCCAGAATTCAAAAATACGGCGAGAGAACTCAAAGGCAGTGCCCCGAAATTCTGGATCTCCAGCCTTGGGGCTGCGTTGCAGGAATCAGATACGATTGAAGGATATCGGCTGGCGACAAAACCTGTCGCTCAGGCAGGCAACGTCATCGTCGGAGACAAACCCGCAAGTGCTGGCAGAGGCGATGTTCAGCAAGCCATCGCTGAATCTTCAACGACAACCAAAG
The DNA here is from genome assembly GCA_041689695.1 of Planctomycetaceae bacterium. Classification (GTDB taxonomy): domain Bacteria; phylum Planctomycetota; class Planctomycetia; order Planctomycetales; family Planctomycetaceae; genus SXXK01. The sequence continues at coordinate 10,281 of JBDNFT010000858.1, forward strand.
AGGCCGCACTCACAGAAAAATCCGGTACCGAAAAAACTGTAAAATCAGGTACTGCCAATGCCGTCACGTTTTTGATGCCGCTACCGGAACACCCGGTGGCAGTCAATGAAACGTGGCGAGAAGTCATTCCCGTTAATGTCCGCGTCACAGAAGAAATCAGCCGTAAGATCAACATCCTGCGGACATTTCGTCTGGAATCTGCTGAAGACGGAATCGCCACGATCTCGTTCCGCTCGTCAGTTGAAGCGGCTGTCAAAAGCCCAACAATGCGATCTCAATTGATCAAGGCGACTCCCAAGGGAACGCTGACAATTGATATCGAACGCGGCGTGATGCTCAAGCGCGAAATCCGCTATGACGAAACCGTCCTTGACGCGATCGGGCAAAACAGCGTTGTTCTCTGCAATGGCAGCAGCCTTGAGGTGCTGATGGACTAACAAGGGCTGAAAGCCCTTGACCCAAAGGAGCCTACCGGCTCGTTGGTCATTCGTCGCTCACGTTGTTCGCTTGCCAAAAGGGCATCGCTCCGCGCGCATGGCACAGAGTAGAAGCTTAACAATCCTATTATAGCTTCGTCACAAGTCCGTACTTTTCAGACGTCTTGTTGAACTTCGCTCGCAGGGCTTCGCCCAGATCGATTCCGAGGTCCATGGCGATCAGATCTATACAAACCAGGACGTCTGCGAGTTCATCCTGAACATCCTGTGTTCCGACTTTTCCGCCGACCATGCCAAGGCGAGTCCGTTCGATTTTCTTGAGCTCATTGCAGACCTCGCCCGCTTCTCCGGCGAGTTCCAGGCCTCGAAACGAAAGCGGAATATCCGCGCCATTTGCCCATTCAATGTGACGCTTCTCATTGGCGTCCCTCAATTCCTGCAGATTCATTTTCGTTTCCTGGCAGCTTTAAAAAGACTGAAGCATACAAAAAATCCGGCGAGTCACCCGACTGCACATCGCGATTTTTGTAAGCCGAACGCGCTAGCGTCGGGCTTTTCGCAGTCAAAACACTGTTCGTGCAGAAGCCCGAGGCTAGCGCCTGCGGCTCACACAAAGACCAGTCACCCACCTACAGTCGAAGAAAAATCCGGTTGTAAAAGAGGTAGTACAGGGAAGGAAGTTTCGATCAAGGTAGCCGCAGAGTTGTCTATAGTATTGAGTCGGTGCATAAAATCATCGCCCGAGCCCCGTTGAATCGTTATACTGCCGGTCCTCGAAACTGGCGAATCGTCATCACAATTCGTTCCTGCCTGTTCGAAACAATTGAGCTTCTCACATGCATCGTATCGTGTTGACTGCAATTCTTCTGCTGACTGCGCTGTTAGTTTCGACAAATGCAATGCCGCAGTGC
>JBDNFT010000859.1:0-6182 GCA_041689695.1 Planctomycetaceae bacterium
GAAATCTGGGACAACCATCATCGGCGACGGCCGCATCGTCCGCCTTACCGACCGGTATTGATTCAACGATCGATCATAGGCAGCTTCCTCCGTCGCTGGGCGCGATGATCGATGATCTGGCTGCACCCGGGCATGGTGTGATTCTGGCGATGGGAAAAGGTGGCGTGGGAAAGACCACTGTCGCCGCCGCAGTAGCCGTGGCGCTCGCCGACCGAGGCTTTCAGGTGCATCTATCGACGACGGACCCGGCTGCTCACATCGCCGCAGCGGTCGCTGGTGAGACAATGCCCAATCTGACAGTCAGTCGCATCGATCCGGTCGTTGAGACGGCTCGCTATTCCAAAGAAGTGATGGACAAAGCCGGCGCTGGTCTGGATGAATCCGGAAAGGCTTTGCTCGCCGAAGATCTGCGTTCGCCGTGTACGGAAGAAATCGCAGTCTTCCGAGCCTTCGCGGATGCAGTCGCGGAAGGAACGAATCGGTTCGTGGTGCTGGATACGGCACCGACCGGTCATACCGTTCTGCTGCTGGATTCTGCATTGGCGTATCATCGGGAGGTCACTCGTCAGACCAGCGCGATGCCAGAAGCTGTCGCGAACCTGCTGCCACGTTTGCGGGATAAAGAGTTTACTCGAGTGCTGATCGTCACGCTGCCGGAGGCGACTCCAGTCCATGAAGCCGCTCAACTGCAGCGAGACCTGCGACGAGCGGAGATCGAGCCATACGCATGGGTCATCAACGAATGCCTGGCACCACTGAATGTCACGGATCCGCTGCTCATTGAACGAAAGAAACATGAGGCTCGCTACATTCAGGAAGTCGTCAACGAGCAGTCTCAGCGAACCGCATTAATTCCATGGCAGATTGAACCACCCGTTGGCCGGGATGCCTTAAATCACGCGATGGCGACGGCTGCCTCCAGCGGGTCGCATATGCTGGCACATGAAATCACCAACACATTTTAACCTTGGGCTACAGGCCCCGGCATTGGCGATGCCGCCCTTTCGGGCCTAAGCACGGAAGCGAGCCTGAACGATGCCAGCAAATCACGAATCCGCCCTGACACAAGTCAGCCCACGTCAACCGCAGCAGTATTCATTGGCGATCCGGAGGCAGCTTGCCCTGAGATCGACGGGATGATTCGATCCGTCGCCACGTGATATTGCGGATCTTCGGAGAGATTGACTTCTACCAGATCGCCAGCCCGATCCAGTAGAGCGCGACACTCCTGACTCAGGTGAGTCAAATGCAGACGCTTTCCGTTCTGCACATATTTCTCCGCCAGTGAGTTAATCGCTTCAAGCCCCGACTGATCGTAAACTCGCGTGTAGTAGAAATCGATCACGACATCCTCAGGATCAGTTTTGGGATCAAAGAGATCCTTAAAGGAAGTCACGGAAGCAAAGAAGAGTGGCCCATGGAGCTGATAAATCTTGCTCCCAGCTTCGTTATACTTAATTTCAGCACCAACGTGTTTGGCGTGCTGCCAGGCAAACGCGAGCGCAGAAGTTATCACACCGATGACGACAGCCGACGCCAGATCGTGCATGATCACCGTATAGCCCGCGACGATGATCATGACCAGATAGTCGGTCACCGGCACCTTGCGCATCATTCGCAGCGACGCCCACTCGAACGTTCCAATGACCACCATAAACATGACGCCAACAAGGGCTGCCATCGGAATCATTTCAATCCACGGTGCAAGGAACAGCACAAAGAGCAGCAGACAAACGGCTGCCACAATTCCTGACAGTCGTCCACGGCCACCGGAGTTCACATTAATCAGCGACTGACCAATCATGGCACAACCGCCCATACCGCCGAAGAAACCGCAGAGGATATTGGCAAGGCCCTGCCCCAGACATTCACGATTCCCGGAACCTCGAGTCTCCGTGATTTCATCCACAAGCGTGAGGGTCATAAGAGATTCAATAAGTCCGACAGCGGCGAGCGTGAATACGTACGGAAGAATAATCCAGAGTGTCGCGAACGTGAGCGGCGGCAGAGTAAAATCAAGAAAGAATGGACGCGGCAGCCCGGCGCTCAACGTGACATCTTCTTCTGGAATCACAGGCAATGAAACGGTCGCTGTGGTTTCACTGATCGCAGAATTCACCAGATTCGCAGCCGGTGGACTCGCTGCCTCCGACTTCGCGACGGCCTGAGCAGTTGCGTTTGTGAACAGCATGTCACGCACTGTCAGGACGACATGCTTCTGATTTTCGGAGGCGAGTTTCGGATCCAGTGTGGAGTTGAGAAACACGGACACAGAAGTCACAAACAGGATTGCCGTCAGGGAGGCAGGGACGGCCCGAGTGAACTTCGGCAGCAGCCAGATGATGGCCATCGTCACACCCACCAGCAGCAGCATGATCCACAAGGCCGGCCCCTGCATATAGGCAAGCTGACCGAGCTTGTTCACCGTTTTAAAACTGCCAAACTGAGCCGTAAAGATCACAATCGCCAAGCCATTAACAAATCCCAGCATCACTGGATGCGGGACCATTCGAATCAACATGCCCAGGCGACATACTCCCACAACGATCTGCACGATCCCGCAGAGAATGACGGTGGGAAACAAGTATTCAATTCCATGTTGAGCCACCAATGTCACAACGATCACTGCCATGGCTCCGGTCGCACCGGAAATCATTCCGGGGCGACCTCCAAAAATGGCCGTGATGAGTCCAAGGAAAAAGGCGGAATAGAGGCCGATGATGGGAGAGACTCCCGCCACAAAAGCAAACGCCACCGCTTCAGGGACCAGAGCCAGCGCCACAGTAATTCCGGAGAGAACATCGTTCTTGATGTTCTGGTCGCGCGACGCGAACAAATTGAGCATTGACGAAACTTAGCAAAAAAGATGAGGCAGAGGCACTTTGCCACGCACGGGCAAACCGAAATCACGCAACTGTAAAGGGCAGCGCGGAGCTTCCAAAGTGAACACGTTAATACGACCGCTGTACTCAGGGCGGACTGAGCGCAAGCAACGATCGAAGGAAGCAATTTGCTAAGTTTCTACGCATCTCGAGAAGGGTATTCAATATTCAACAAACATAAAACAGACTGAAGCCTGAAGCCTGAACTCCAGAGGGCGCAAAAAATAACGGATCGAAGAGAGAAAAGCGGCATCCCTGCCAGGAGGCCATCCCTGGTGATTCAAAGGCCAGCCGCGAGTCGTGTTGAGTGAGCAAGCGACCTGAAGGAGTGGGTTGCGTGAGTGAGTTTGCTTTTCTCCGCTTCGATCCGTTCTGCGTCCAGAGTTGATTGTGGGTTTGCCTGGCTACGTGGTCCGACCTGTCTCAGGTCGAATTCCTTCGGCGGCGTTAGAGGTTTGACAGACTTCTTTCTCTCGCTCGCCTGAGGATTTATGAAGTCAACTGTTTGAACAGCTCGCCAAAGTCCGGCATCTCTTCGCGAAGCACGCTGTTCCATGCTTCGGGATTCCAGATCTCGACGCAGATAACAGCACCAACGACCACGACTTCTTTGCCAGCATCAACGCCCAGAAATGTTCTGAAGCCATCGGGAATCAAGAGTCGCGAACGATTCGCCAGTCGCACGGTTTGATGGCGAGTCGATAGTAATCGGCCAAGCCGCTGCACGTCGCCCCAGCGTTGCTCCATGCGGCCAGAATCAATTTTCTGACGGAGCAATGCGAGGCCGCTGTCGAGACGTTGTTGCCATTCCGCCTGTTTCCACAGACTCAGACACCCAGCCCGCTCTTTCGCAATGATCAAATCACCGTTCTCATCAGACACGGCAGATGCCATCTCCGGAGGCAACATCAAGCGATTGCGATCATCGATCGTTCGCTGAAATTCCCCCGTGAGAAACATGACAAGCCTTCGTGGCAGAACCGACGACAAATGAACAAAAGTCGAGCCTGAATTGACCAATTATGGCCAGAACCGACAGCGAGCGACACAGCCTACCGGGCACAAAACCCACTTTCAACTAGTTTTCAAAGATCTCTGCGGGCATTTATCCCACAAACTATGCCAACAGCTTACGACTGCGAGTCTGGGTTGGCAAGGCAGCACATAATCGTTTTTTTCGGATTTGACGAAAACCCTGTGCATGCCATTCAGAGCGACTGAACTCGCCAAACTTCCCATACATCGGTATTCGGGTCAGGGTGATTGCCGATGACGCTCCGTTGACAGCTATTGAAGCGTTTCGGGCAATTCAGTATTTCCGTAACCAATCTCAGTATGATGATGCAATTCGGAACGCCATGGCAAAATGGTTCTCCACTACGGAACAAGAACAGGATCCTGCACGATTACAAAAAGTGGCCCGAGCCATAGTCAGCATCGCAGGACCGCGCCATCAGCGACATGCTGTCGACTATTTGTTTCAGATTGCGGCACAGCATCCTGAAGCATCCGTTGAGAAGTTCTCCCAAGGCTTCTCTCTGAAGGACAGCATCCTAATCGAACCCTTTGCAATGCTGGAATTGGACACCGATCTGGCATCCAGAGCTTCAAAATTATTGGCTGAGGGTACGACCAGCGAACGATTGATGACGCTGATTTTGTTCCTCGATTTTGAGCGGGGTGCGAATGATGTTTCTTTCTGGATTCAAAGAAATGACACCAAACTTATTCCTGCATTTCTTGAGGCATCCAGCGATCAGAATGAGATGGTTCGGATGCGTGCCCTGAATGTATGCGGTTCTTTGATGGACTCAAGAATCGCTTCGCGGTTGATCGATATGAGCCGGTCCGACCCATTGGCCTCGAATCGAGGGTTTGCTTTGCAGCTGCTTCTCCACAATCAGCAACTTACGCAGGAAGTCCTCGCATGTGTCGCGAGTGCGATCGAATCGGATGCGTCATTCAATGTGAGAGCCGAAGCATTGAATCATCTCATGCTGAAACAACCCAATAACGACCTCATTCATCGCACGTTACTAATGTGGGCTCGATCAGGTGACACCGAAACGATGCATACCGCGATCATGCAACTGCAGTATCAGCCTCCCACCGTAAAAAGGCCACAGGGGATCGATGAACTGATACAGCTTCTGGCCGATCCGGAATGGGGACTCAATGCCACAATCAATCTTCAGACGCATCTTGGTAAGTTCGACTGCATCAGACAGTTCGCAATTTCCACGCTTGGTTCGTATCAAGGGCAGGCCGCTCGCGCCTTGCCGATTCTGAAGGCAGAAACAGATCCGAAAACCCTGGAGTTCTCTCAAAACGCCATTGACCTGATTTCAGGCTACTGTGCCGATTTACCCGTTGACGCGATTCAGGGCAAATGGCAATTGATTGGTGGCGATTTCCCGGATCACGAATCTTCTTTTCTACCACTCGACGCTGACGCAGATGATGAAGGGGGCAAAGTGATGGAGATCGCAGGCACGCAGCTTCTCATAGCAGACAAATGCGTCGGGCATGTTTCAAAGGCTCGCGGAATGAGCGAGGGCATCCGCTGCGTAGTTCTCAATTCAGAGTCACACGAGCGACGATTCACAGTTTCAATCGAGTTGGATCGTCCGAAGCACAACAGGTTCTCGCTGCACCTGATTGAGAAGTCTGTAATGTTCGGAATTGAGGATCGCGAAGGAGTTTACGAGTTTCGGAAGCTCAAAAACAAAGACTGAAAGTATCAAATAGACCTGACCCTTTTGATGTTCTTTCTCGCAGACTAGCGGTAGTTTTCCGCCTCCACCCGTTCGCCACGGCGGTCAATCACGAGACGACCGGACGCTCGCTCCTTACGCTGTAGGTCGGCGAAAATACGATCAAGATTCTTCAGTCGCGACTTCTCTCTCAACCAGCAAACAGTTCGCTCGCTGGAATTACCGACCCTGTTGCAAACAAAGGTGCTGGAGGAGAATCGATCCCGTACTCGCTGCACTCGCGATACAGTCCAGCCGACGGGCTGCGATAGACCGCAATCGATTTGCTGCTGGGCAATACGATCCAGTACTCTGGCACACCTGCTGCAGCATAGATCTCGACTTTCTGCCGATCCATCGCTTCGCTATTCAAGGCCACTTCAATGACAAGCCTCGCGGACGACGGATGATGCGAACGGTAGTCGTTCAAATCTCCTGTCACAACTGCGAGATCGGGTTCCGGTTCGGAGTCACTCAAGGTCAGCGGCTGCTCAGAACGGATGTGCAGGCTGCGATTGACGATCGTTCCCAGCCATGCTTGCAGGAA